>CAYONK010000502.1:0-3920 GCA_964405285.1 uncultured Ardenticatenaceae bacterium | reverse complement strand
ATGTTCCCGGTGCTGTTTGCCATTCCGCGCACGGTGGGCTGGCTGGCGCAGTGGGAGGAGATGTTGGGCGACAATGAGCAGAAGATCGCCCGCCCGCGCCAGATTTATTTGGGGCATGGCACGCGGGATTATGTGCCGATGGAAGCGCGTTAGGTGACATTCAAGACCTGACAGGTTTTAGAACCTGTCAGGTCTTTTTTCTCACACCGGCCGTCTATCGTTAAATCCGGTGTGCAAGTCGTGAAAATGGCCTACTTCTGGCTCGCCATATCGCCAGCAAAGGTACACGTCACGGCCGTTTCGATTCGCCAGAAAATCTAACAACCCCACGTTAATATCCTTCACCACACAGCCATATCCCTGTAATTGCCGGATACCCTGGTCAATCCGGTCGAAATCCTGGGTTAGCTCCGTTAGCAGCGGCCCCCCCACATCTAACCGGACATCATCCAGCAACGGCTGCACCTTCTGGTACAGGTGGGCGGCGCGAGCGCGCCGCTCCAGCAAATCGGCCATCACCGGCTTCACTACCGGCAGCAGTGCGTTTGCTTCCTCAACGGTAAAATATTTTGTTGGCATGGGATCCTCTTTAGTTGGGAGTTGGGAGTTGATAGTTGGGAGTGGGGAGAGAATCGCCGGGATCGAAAACGGGGCACACAGCCCCGTCTTTCTTAAGCTATCAACTGTCAACTAACAGCTATCAACTAACCACAACTGCCACAGCCACCGGCCGCTGCGCCGGCGCTATCCTTCGTCTTGAACGACGTGCCACAGCCACAGCTAGAGACCGCGTTCGGATTTTCAATCTTAAAACCGCCGCCCATGATGCTATCTTCGTAATCAATGGTGGCGTCGGCCAGATACATCATGCTCGTCGGGTCCACAAACACCTTCACGCCATCTTTTTCGATGACGTTGTCATAGGCGCGGGCTTCCGCTTCCAGAGCCATGCCGTATTGCAGGCCAGAGCAACCGCCACCGGAGACGAATACGCGGAGACCGTAGTCAGGCACGTTTTTCTCGACCAACAGCTTACGGACAACAGCCAGAGCGCTGTCTGTTACGTGAATTGTGGTTGTGGTTTCTTCTGCTACCAGGTCCATGATTTACCCATCCTTAATCTATTTCTCAGGCCATTCTCGCATGGCCGCTAACAATGCCAAGATTCTAGCAGGGAAGCGGACTGGTGTCAATTTTTATCAAGATTTTCTTAAAAATCGTCAGGCGCGGCTGTGCCGTGCAACTTTGCCGGGGCGTTGAGAGAAAGGAGGGAACACGGCCGTTATCTCCCACAACGAGAATGGGGAGAAACGGCCGTTTCATGTTAAAATTCCGGGCAACCTGACGCCCAAATGGGCCTCATAGAGGAAAAGGGTAAGCGTTTAATCGTTCAGGTCAGGCAGGGTTTCGGGACATCATCTAGAAACCTGTCAGTTCTGAACGGTCACAAAAAAAAGGATGAGCAAGATCAAATTCACAGACACCGACCCCGCCGAGCAAGCCCACAAACTGCTTCAGCGTGGCACACAATTACTGCAACGGGGCGACGCCGCCCAGGCGGTTCGCCTTCTGGAAAAGGCGCGTGACCTCCAACCAGGCCACCCCGACATCGCCCTCAACCTGAGCGGGGCCTACATACTCAGCAACAAATTCAGCCAGGCAGTGACTATTCTAGAGCCACTCAGCCTGTTGGAGCCGGACAACGCGATGGTCTGGACCAACCTCGGCGCGGCCTATCTGGGCAACCCAATCCTGGCGCGGGACGCCGAGCAGCAGAAAGCCATCGCTGCTTTTGAGCGCGCTCTGGAGATTAACCCCATCGCCCCCAACGTCGCCTATAACCTGGGCCTGATCTTCCGCGACCGGCGGGAAAAGCAAAAGGCGATCTACTGGTTCGGGCAGGCCATCAAGGCCAACCCGAACGACGAACACGCCCGCCGTCTGCTGGAACGCCTTTCGGCGGAAGAAGGGGAGAATAGAGGTTAGAGAATGCGACGATGAGAGCAGTTATCCAACGAGTCAGTGGGGCGAGCGTGACGGTGGCGGACGAGGTCGTCGGCGCGATTGGGCCGGGTTTTGTCGTTTTGCTGGGCGTCACCCACACAGACACAACAGCCGAGGCCGATTGGCTGGCCGACAAAATTGCTGGGCTGCGCCTGTTTGAGGATGCGGACGGCAAAATGAATGCCTCGCTGGCGGACGCAGACGGGGCGCTGTTGGTCGTTTCCCAATTCACGTTGTATGGAGATGCGCGTAAAGGGCGACGCCCTTCTTTTACCGAAGCGGCGCGGCCGGAACAGGCTGAGCCGCTGGTGGATTATTTCGTTAAACGGCTCCGTGAACGGGGCCTGACAGTAGCAACCGGCGTCTTCGGGGCACACATGATGGTCTCTATCCACAACGACGGCCCGGTGACGCTGATGTTGGAAAGATAATATGTCCTACCATCCTGAGGAGAGCCAAGAAAGACAATGAAAATATATCTGGCAGTATTCGTCTTATCAGTTGCTTTGCTGGCCGGCTGTGGCCAGGCCGAGACGGGAGTTGCTCCAGCAGCCCCCACGGTTGAGCAAGTTGTGGCTGAAGCGACAACGGCCGTTATCCCCCCCACCGAAGAACCAGCGGCAACGGCCGTTCCGGCCACCGCCACGCCCCCACCCACCCTCACTCCGGCCATCGCTGAACCAACGGCCGAGCCAACCAGCGTCTGGCGCAACCCCACAGCCACGCCAGACCCCTCCATCCCTGTCGCGCCGCCACCGCCGCCTGGCAGCGTGGTGCAGCTCCCCTACGCCGAAAGCGCGTGCAGCGACAAATACCCCTGCAACGACGACGTGGACGGCTGGCTGGCCCGCATTCAGGTCCCGCCCGGCTTCACCGTAGATTATTACGGTCGCGTCGAGGGCAACCCCACCGTGATGAACTTCGGGCCAGACGACTTGCTCTACATCGCCACCCAGGGTGGCACCATCTACCGCATGAGTGAAGACGGCATCCCCCGCGCCTACGTGGGAGGATATACCACTCCCACCGGCATGGCCTTCCATCCTGTCACCGGCCGGATGTATGTGGCCCATCGCACAGTAGAAGATAACGTAAATGGGGAATCTGTTATCTCCATCGTCAATGGCCCGACGATTATCACCGAACTGCCTTGCTGTTACACCTTCTACCACGCGGCCAACGCCATCGCCTTTGGGCCGGATGGGTACGGATATGTCGGGGTTGGCGCTCGCGCCGATCATGGGGAAATTTTAGGCACGAATGAACAGGATGAATTGCACCCCTTGGAGGCATCTATTTTACGCTTCAACGACGATGGCAGTGAAGTGGAGGTCTACGCCAGAGGTTTCCGCAACCCGTATGGTATTGCCTGGGATGGCAACGGCGACCTCTGGGTGACGGACAACGCGCCCGATTATGGGCCGGAGGAAGAGCTGCACCGCGTTGTGCCAGGGGCAGAGCATGGCTACCCCTGGTACGATTGCCCCGTCTGCTTCCAGCCGCCGCCCGGCGTGGAAGTGCTGCCACCCGATTACACCTTCATCCCTCATTCTTCGCCCACGGGTCTGCGGGCTTATACGTCTGGAGTCTGGCCGGGGTATTACAACACCGTCTTCATCACCCTCTGGAGCGCCTTCCCCGGTGCGCAGAGCATTGTGGCGGTCACGCCCAATGGCGATCAGTACGATTTCTCCCTGGGCTATGCCGCTCCGATTGACGTAGCAGTCGGCCCCGATGGCAACCTCTACGTCGCCGACTGGGCCACCGGCATTATCTTTAGGATTCGTCAAATGGTGGAGTAGTCGAGTAGTCTGGTAGTCTAGTAGTCCGGTAGCGTGCCGTCCAACTACTCGACTACTCAACTACTCGACTACTCGACTACTCGACTACTCGACTACTCGACTACTCGACTACTC
>CAYONK010000501.1:1010-3925 GCA_964405285.1 uncultured Ardenticatenaceae bacterium | reverse complement strand
TGATGCAATTCTACCTGGACCGCTGGTTTGGTGAATATGCGCTCTTTTTGCTCGGTCTGGTCTACGTGCTGCTGGTGCTGTTTCTGCCCTATGGCATTGTGGGAACCTGGCGAGCGCGCCGCCTGGATATTCAGGCCGGCCGCGACCGGCTGATGAAGGTGTTTGGCTTGAAGCGGCGGTAGAAATGGGAGATTAGAGATTGGAGATTGGCGAATCTCCAATCTCCAATCTCAAATCTCCAATCTCGTTCCTCTGGTCGTGCGTAAACGGCCCGCTACCAGTTTGGCAGCGGGCTTTTTTCTTGGCTGTTAAGGGGCGGCTAAAGGGATTTGGCGATTCGGCCATCTGGTTGTTACAATGTTTGTTATGTGGCGCTTGATTTATGCTGTCCTGATTGCGGCGATTTTGGCCGGGCCGGTGTTGGCGATGCACAATCCGGCCTGTGAGGGGTTGCCGGTGATGGAGAAAACGGCCGTTTCCCCCACTGCCGATGCCCTCTCCCCCTGCCAGGAAAGCGCGGAGCTGGCGAAAGCCAGCAAACGCAGCAGCCACACTTCCCCTTATCACTTTATTTTGCCAGGGGAATCCTTGCCCTGGACGGCCGTTTACAGCTTATCCTTTCTCTGGGCCGATGCCTGGGAAGGGTGGGAAACGGCCGTGAACACCCCGCCCAACCCCCCGCCACGTTTCCTCTAAGCGTTTGAGCGCATAATCCGTAATCCGTAGCCCGTGGTCCGTACACGGAACATGGAACACGAAACATATACTCATAAAAAACGAAACGGAGGTAAACATGAGCAAAAGTAAAAACCAATCCCGGCACGTTCGTCGCGCCGAACATGAGGCGCGGAAAAAGCGCCAACGCACATTAACCATCGGCCTGAGCGTCATCGGCCTGGTCGTCGTCATCGGCCTGATCGCCTGGACCCGGCAAATCACCGGAGAGATTGCGGCGCGGGGTATCGTCACCCCCGCTACCGTTAGCGAACCGTCCATCGCCGATGGCAAATCCTGGGGACCGGAAGACGCTCCGGTGCTGATTCAGGAGTTCTCTGACTTCAAATGCTCCTTCTGCGGCCAATTCGCCCAGACGACCGGCGAGCAGTTGAAGCAAGTGTACGGCGAGACGGGCCAGGTTCGCTTTGAATACAACCATTATCCCTTCCTCAGCCCAGAGTCGGTGCGGGCGGCCGAGGCGGCCGAATGCGCCAACGAGCAAGGCGCTTTCTGGCTATATCACGACGCCATTTTCCTCAACCAGAGCAGTTCCTTCACCGACCGCTTGCTCACCACGATGGCTGGCTCGGTGGGTCTGGATGAGGCTGAATTTGGCCGCTGCCTTTCTTCCGGGCGCTACCGCGATGCGGTGCAGGCCGATTTCCAGGCCGGCGCGGCTCTGGAAGTGAACTCGACGCCTACTTTCTTCATCAATGGGGAGAAGGTGACGGGGGCGCTGCCCTACGCTCAGTTTGAGGCGATCATCGAAGTGGCGCTGGCCCGGTAGCCAGACGGCGTTTAAAAGCAAACAGGCCGGGTAACACCGGCCTGTTTGCTTTTACGAGGGAGGATAACGGCCGTTATCCCTTCTTCGTTGAGAGCTTAAACGGAATGTACAGCGGGCAGGTTCCCACCAGGCTGGTGGCCAGGAAAACCAGGGCCAACACGCCCAAGATAATCGCCACCGTGCCGGAAATTGTCCCGGTAAAGTACAAAATCGCCACCGCGACAGCGAACACTGCGCGCACAACACGATCTACAGTTCCCATATTCTTCGGCATCATTAACCTCCATTTTTCCTTAATTGAACGCTTGAATGAGTAAAACCAGGCCAGACACCAGGCCGACACAAAGGGCGCAAACCAGCAGTAGTTTCAGGATTGTTTTCTTCGTCTCGTTCATCGCGTCTCGCCTACGCTTCTTTAGACGTGATATGAAGGTAATTGTTTACCAAATCAGATTGTTGGAATTTTGTCATTCTGAGCGAAGTGAAGAATCTCGACGGCGTTTTGTGGCTCAACACCTGCTCTACAGGCCAACGTCTGGGGATGCTTCGCTGCGCTCAGCATGACATCATGCGTAAATCGCCCTACAGTAGGGAACGGAGGAATTGCTGGGCCTGCTGGATAACGGCCGTTCTCTCCCCCTCATCCAAATGGCGCAGCCCCAACACATTGCGCCCCAGGCGGGGGTTGGCCCGCAGCGTCTCCTCGTGTTCGAGCAGGAAATTCCAGTAGAGGAAGTTGAAGGGGCAGGCGTCCGGCCCATGCCGCTGTTTGGGATTGAAGCGGCAGCCGGCGCAGTAGTCGCTCATCTTCTGGATGTAGTTGGCGCTGGCGATGTAGGGCTTGGTGGCGGTGCGCCCGCCGTCGGCGTTCAGCCCCATGCCGATGACGTTGGGGACCATCACCCATTCGTAGGCGTCTATGTAGCAGCTTAAGAACCACTCGTTAACGGCCGTTGGCTCCAACCCGGCCAGCGCGGCAAAGTTGCAGAGCAGCATCAGCCGCTCGATGTGGTGGGTGTAGCCCTCTTCCAGAGCGCGGCCGATGGCGTGGCGCAGGCAGTTCATCTCGGTTTCGCCGGACCAGAAGAAGGCGGGTAACGGCCGTTCTGCCCCCCAGCCATTCATCCCCACCATCTCCGGCCCCTGCCGCCAATACTGCCAATAGATATACTCGCGCCAGCCCAAAATCTGCCGCACAAAGCCCTCCACCGAATTGAGCGGGGCGCGTCCCTCGTCATAAGCCCGTTCCGCCTCCCGAATTAGCTCCAGCGGCTCCAACAGGCCGATGTTGAGATAGGGCGACAAGACAGAGTGGAACAGCGTGGCCTGCCGCGCCGTCATCGCATCCTCGTAGGGGCCAAATTGGGGCAGACGATGGGCCAGGAAATCGGCGAAGGCGGCCTGCGCCTCC
>CAYONK010000501.1:0-1000 GCA_964405285.1 uncultured Ardenticatenaceae bacterium | reverse complement strand
CTCGGCCTGCCCCACGCCGCCCGGCAGCGCGGCCACCTCATCCATCACGGCGCGAGTGAGGGCGTCCGGGGTGAAGTGGGGCGGATCGGGCAGGGGCAGGTTGGCGGGCAGCGGTTGGCGATTTTCTTTATCGTAGTTCCACTGCCCCCCTTCCGGCTGACGGCCGTTCATCAGCACCCCAAAATGGCGGCGCATCTCGCGGTAGAAGTATTCCATCACCACCGGCTTCTCCGGCGGGGTGTCGGGGTAGGGGTTGAAGCGGCCGATGAGGAATTGGGTGTTGGGCAGAAGGGTGACGGGCAGATTGAGTTGGCGGGGGAGTTGCTGTTGGAGGGAACGGCCGTTCCAATCCGCCGCCGCCATTGTCAATACACGGCCGGGCCGGAATTCAGCCAGATGGTCGCGCAGCCCGGCCAAAAAGGTCGGGGCGCGGCGATAATCCACCGCGTAGCCCTGTTCGCGCAACTCTTCGGCATAATGGCGCATCGCGCTGAACAGCAGGACCAGCTTCTTGCGCTGATAGGGCAGCTTCCCTGCCCGCGCCACGCTCTCCACCAGCAAAACGCGCGTATTCGCCCGCCCAACCAGCGCCGCCGCTTCCGCCAACGCCGGGTGTGCCGCCAACAACTGATCGCCCAAAATCCAGACCGTCGCCACCATGCGCCCATTTGTAACCGCGAATCAACGCCCGCGCAAAGCGAATTGAATTGCGCCATCGATTCTCAATTTAACGAGAGAGATGTCATGCTACGAGCCTGTGCTGAGCAACGCCGAAGCATCCTCCGAAGCATCCCATTCCCCTGGAAAATCCGAGGCCGTAGGGATGCTTCACTTCGTTCAGCATGACAATTGAGCGTGAATGGCGCAGAAATGAGCTTGTTTTCACCATTGCCAGGCTCAAATTGAGAATTGCTGCAATCAAGCCTGATGGGTTGATAATGCCTTTGTTGCTTGATGAGACGGGGTGATAAGGAGATGCAAACATGCTACAAGTGAAGGG
>CAYONK010000500.1:0-3933 GCA_964405285.1 uncultured Ardenticatenaceae bacterium | reverse complement strand
TGCGCAAGAAGAAGATGGTTGTCTCCTGGGCGTATGCGTCGTCCTACCTCAAGCCGATGTCGGTGCCGCAGTCGCTCATCTTGCAGATGCCCCGCTTCGGCATGGATGTGGTGCTGGCCCATCCGCCGGAATTTGAGCTGATGCCGGACATCATGGACCAGGCCCGCGAGATGGCCCGCAAATACAACACCGGCTTCGAGGTCGTCCACGACATGAAAGAAGCCTGCGAAGATGCGGACGTAATCTACGCCAAATCCTGGGGTCCATTGCTCACCACCCAAGACCCGGAAGAGGGCAAGCGCATCCAGGACAAGTACGCCGATTGGGTCGCCAACGACGAACTGATGGCCCTGGGCAAAGACGACGTCATCTACATGCACCCCCTGCCGGCCGACCGCGACATCGAAGTCACCAGTTCCGTTCTGGACGGCCCCCACTCCGTCGTCTTCGACGAAGCCGAAAACCGCCTGCACGCCCAGAAGGCCGTCATGGCCCTCACCATGTCATAAAATAATTGTGAATTGTGAATTGCTAATTGTGAATTGTGAATGGCTCCGCCCAACTTCACAATTCACAATTCATCATTCACAATTCATAATTCCGGAGGATTCCCACTATGAGCAATAAAGTCGCTGTGGTTGCTGTCGGTGGCAACTCGTTAATTACCGACAAGAATAATCCCGACGTGCCGCATCAATGGGATGCGGTGCGCGAGACGTGTCGCCACCTGGCGGACATGGTAGAAAATGGCTGGACGCTGGTGGTGACGCATGGCAATGGGCCGCAGGTGGGCTACATTCTGCGGCGCAATGAGTTGGCCGCCCACGAAGTACATCCCACGCCGTTGGATGTAATTGGCGCGGACACGCAGGGTTCGATTGGCTACATGTTGCAGCAAGCGCTGCGCAATGAACTGAACAGCCGGGGCATTGACAAGCCGGTTGTCTCTGTCGTCACGCAAGTGTTGGTGGACCGCGACGATCCTGGTTTCCAGAACCCAAACAAGCCGATTGGCGGCTTCCTGACTGAAGAAGCGGCCCGTAAATTCGAGGAAGAAGGCTGGCAGGTTGTCGAAGATTCCGGCCGGGGCTGGCGGCGTGTCGTGGCCTCCCCCATCCCGCTGGAAGTGATTGAGCAAGACGCCATTCAGACGTTGACCAATGCGGGCGACATCGTGATCGCCGTTGGCGGCGGTGGGATTCCAGTAGTACAGAACCGCAAAGGCGAACTGCGCGAACTGAGCGGTGTTTATGCCGTCATTGACAAAGATCGGGCGAGTGCGCTGTTGGCGCAGGAAATTGGCGCGGATTTGCTGTTGATCAGCACGGCCGTTGAGAAAGTCGCCCTTAACTTTGGCAAACCAGACGTGAAATGGCTGGACCGCATCACCCTGGCCGAAGCCAAGCAATACCTGGAAGAAGGCACCCATTTCGCCGCTGGCAGTATGGCCCCCAAGATTGAGGCTGTCGTCAGCTTCCTGGAAAACGGCGGCAAAGAAGCCCTCATCACCGACCCGGCCAACATCGCCCGCGCCCTGAAAGGGGAGACGGGAACGTTTATTACACCGTAGTACACCAGTGCATAAGTGTATGGGTGCAGGAGTAAATACTCATACACTCATACACTTATGCACTCCTTCACTTATGCACTCCTTCACTAACGGACTAAATCTATGGACCACGTAAAACATCTGAAATGTCTCATCTGCGGCAAAGAGTATGCGCCGGACGAGGTGGAATATATCTGCCCGGATCACGGCAACGATGGCATTCTGGACGTGCGCTATGATTATGAACTGATTGGCTCGCGCATCAGCCGGGAAAGTCTGGCGGCCAACCCGGATACGACGGTCTGGCGCTATAAGCCGCTGCTGCCGGTGCGGCCAGACGCGCCGGTTCCGCCGCTGACGATTGGCGGCACGCCCCTGTACAAAGCGGACCGGCTGGCGGCCGAGTTGGGCTTGAAGCATGTGTGGGTGAAGGACGACGGCCGTTTACCCACCGCCAGTTTCAAAGACCGGGCATCCGTTTTAGCTGTTGTGAAAGCGCAGGAAAAGGCCAAATCGTCAATCGTCAATGGTCAATCGTCAATTATCATCACCACCGCCAGCACCGGCAACGCGGCGGCCGCCCTCAGCGGCATCTGCGCCAGCGTGAAGCAGCCCAACGTCATCTTCGTGCCGGAGAAAGCGCCCCAGGCCAAAATCGCCCAACTGCTCGTCTTTGGCTCCACGGTGATGCTGGTGAAAGGCACCTATGACGACGCCTTCGAGTTGTGCCTGCAAGCGGCGGCCGAGTATGGCTGGTACAACCGCAACACCGCCTACAACCCGTACATGACCGAGGGCAAAAAGACCGTCAGCTACGAAATCTGCGAACAACTCGGCTGGCGCGCTCCCGACGCCATCTTCGTCAGCGTCGGCGATGGCTGCATCATCGGCGGCATTCATAAAGGGCTAAAAGATTTGCTGGCCCTGGGCTGGATTGACAAAATGCCGCGCATCTACGGCGTGCAGGCTGAAGGCAGCGCCTTCCTCTACGAGGCGTGGCGCGACGGCGAAGATGTGCTGACCAAAGCGCCCGTCTCCGGCGTCACGGTCGCCGACAGCATCAGCGCCGGGCTGCCCCGCGACCGCATCAAAGCGTTGGCCGCCGTGACCGAAACGGGCGGCGCCTACATCTGCGTCAGCGACGACGAGATTCTGGCTTCCATCCCCGCGTTGGCCCGCGCCACCGGCGTCTTTGGCGAGCCGGCCGGGGCGGCCGCCCACACCGGATTGCTCAAAGCAGTCGAACTGGGGCTGGTCTCGGCCGAGGATCGCATCGTCATCCTCAACACCGGCAACGGCCTGAAGGACGTGGCCGGGGCGATGAAGAGCGTGGAGATGGTCGGCACGAAGGCCAACCTGGTAGAACCAGACCTGGCGGATTTGCAGCGGGTGATGCGGGAGATTGGGAATTAGAGATTGGAGATTGTCGGCCGAACGATTTTGTTATACGATGTATGTACATTCGTTATACAAAGGAGAATGAAAGATGGCGAAAACGGCCGTTATCACCATTCGGATCGAACCGGAGATCAAGGAAGAGGCAGAAAATATCCTGGCGCAGCTAGGGCTAACCATGTCACAAGCCATGTCTATGTATGTCAGACAACTGGTGCTGCGACGGGGCCTGCCCTTCACCGTCAACATTCCTAATCAAGAAACAATGGAAGCCATTCAGGAATCGCTAGAACCTGAAAAACTGCCTGGCTTTGATAACCTGGACGATCTATTTTCAGACCTGGAAATCTGATGCGCTACGTACATTACAGCAGCAAATTCAAAAAGGATTTAAAGCGAGCTGGGCAGCGTGGCAACAATCTCAGCGTACTAAAAGATGTCATTGGTCAACTCGCAGTTGACCAAATACTTGAACCTAAATATAAGGACCACAGCCTGATCGGGAATTATGCCGGAGCGCGAGAATGTCATTTAGCGCCTGATTGGCTTCTGATTTATCGTTACGAGTCAACAGACAAATTGATACTATTGCGAACTGGCACACATTCCGATCTATTTAAGTGAGACAACCATGAGCGATTTAATTGATTTAACCATCCATGACGAAGCCAAACTCGAACGCGCCATCGAGCGCGCCCGCGAGCAAAACATCATCATCCCCACTTTCAAGCAGATGATCAACCCCGACTTGATCCCCGACGCCATCAAAGCGCGGTTGGAATCAGTCGGCCTGTGGGATCTGAACCCCATCAACCTCTTCCGCATCAACTGGCACAACGAGCCGGCCGAGAGCGGCGGCAAATTCGGCGGCGTCAACTACCTGGTGCTGCCCAAAGAACTCACCGGCATAGACGCCAAAATCGTCGTCCTGCTAGGCAAATGGTTCCCCACCGGGGCGCACAAAGTCGGCGCGGCCTTCGGCTGCCTGG
>CAYONK010000499.1:0-3939 GCA_964405285.1 uncultured Ardenticatenaceae bacterium | reverse complement strand
CACGGCCAACAAGACGGCGCACCGCTCCAGCCCGGCCGCCTGGGCTACAGGACTCAGTTCGTCCACCAAAATATCGTCCCCGAACGGCCGGGCCACGCCGAAATAGGTGCGACCGCTCTGCCGCGAAGGAGAGAGCATCCCGGTGTGGCCGTCGTTGAGTTCGGCCAGCATGTGGGCCATCAGCCGCCAGTATTCGTGATCGCTGGTTGTCTGGGCTACCTGGGGTTGGTAACGGCCGTAAATCTCGTCCCAATCCACCCCCTTCAGCGCAAAATAGGGGTAGTAGCGGTCCATGGCCCGCCACAGCCGCGCGAAGTTGGTCTGGCGGTCATTCCGCGCTGGCAGAATGATATTGAGGCGGTAGAGGGGGATCAGCGCCGCTGCGGCAAACCCCAGAACGAGCAGCAGATGGACGAGCGGCAGTCGTCGCCGGGCTGATGGCCGCTGGCTCAACCAAACGGCAAAAAGGCCAACGGCCGTTCCGCCCAGTAACGCCAAAAGCCACCCCCCGGCCAACGGTCCCCAGATGAGATAGCCGCTGCCAACGGCCGTTAACAACCCATTGACAAGAACGCCAAACGCGGTAAGCCTCGAGTTTGTTTTCAGATCATCAGTCATCACTTTACACCTCACCCTTCACTGTATAAGAAAAACGGGAGGATTGCGCCCGACCAGTGGGCAGGCATGAACCTGGTCAACTGACCAAGTTTGAAACTGCCTGCTTGATGGGTGTAGTCGTGGGCAATCTGTATTACGCTTCGATACAGGCAACAGATACGCAGATCAGCAGCGCAATCTTGTCAAGGCTGCTGATTGAATACGGGGAGATCAAAATGAACGGTTACAAGACAGTTTTTACCTCTATCCTGACGATTGTTTTACTGATGGGTATGGTTGGTTGTGGCGGCCAGGCAGAAGAACCCGTTGTAACTCCGCCAAGCCCTACGGCCGTTACCACCCCCGCTACGACAGAAGAACCCGAAGAGGTTGTTCAACAATTTTTTAACTGGTATCTGGCCTATGCCGAGACCAGCAACCCGTTGGTAGACAAAGCCTACCACGACAGCCCCTACCTGACGGCCGATCTGGTCAGCCAGATTGATGGGATTATCGCCAACTTCGGGGGCGGCGGCTATGATCCCTTCCTCTGCGCCCAAGACATTCCTGGCGCGGTAGAAGCGGTCAACTCCTGGGAAGCCCGGCAAGAAGGGGGCGCTGGCGAAGCCGCCGTCAATGTTAGCCAGATTTGGAATCCCGGCAGCGACTTTGAAAGTGTGCGGACTATGATGGTCTATCTGGTGACGGTGAACGGCCGTTGGCTCATCAACGAAATCGTCTGCCCTCTGCCGGAAGAAGCCTCTCCGCAAACGCCCGACGCCGTCGTCGTGGCTTTTTACAACTGGTATCTGGCCTACGCCGAGACCGGCAACCCATTGGTAGACAAAGCCTATCACGACAGCCCTTACCTGACGGCCGATTTTGCCAACCATGTGGATGAGATCGTCGCCGGGTTTGACCGGGGTGGCTACGATCCCTTTCTCTGTGCCCAGGATGTACCAGACTATGTAATGCCCCAAAGCCTCATCATGAATGGGCCAACGCCCAGCATCCTGATGCAGACCAGCTTTGACCATCACTTTTTCACAGTTGACCTGCGGCAAATAGATGGCGACATCTGGCAGATTAGCAACGTGACCTGCGGCGGCGATCCGGCCGGCAGCGCCAAAGCGTTTTACACCTGGTATCTGGGCTACATTGGCGATCCAGCCATCGAGCAGTTTCGCAATCCACTGGTGGACGGCGCTTACCGCGAGAGCGGCTTCTTAACGGACGAGTTCATTGACAAGGTGGATACGATTATCGCTGGCTTTAACGGCGGCGGTTATGACCCCTTCCTGCTGGCTCAGGCTTTGCCCCAAGGATTCAGCGTAGACCCCGGCTACTTGCCGGATACGGCCGTTATCGGCCTGATCTTTGGCGAACATTCGATTAGAATGATTCAGGTCGAGTTTGTTCAGAAAAACGGCCGTTGGCTGATTGACAACATCGTGGAGGCCACACCGCCAGGGGCGATGGAACCGAGTCTGGACACGACCGGCTGGTCGGTTTACACCGATGCGGAATATGGCTTCACCTTTCGCTATCCGGCCGATTGGTCGCTAGACCCGTTGCCCCTCGATGGCCCCGGTATGCCCGATGATTGGCCTGTTGCCAGCGCCTTCCTGCTCATGCCGCCGGACATCGCCGCCGAACTGGCCGCCCGCTCCGGCCCGCCCGACCCGATGGCCCCGGCAGTGGTGGCCCCGTTTAGCCTGGAAGTCATCGTGGGAGACCAGGCCGCCTTCGAGCGCACCAATCCGACGGCTGATGAGGAGGAAACGGCCGTTATCAACGGCCAGACCGTCCTCATCCGCCGCAGTCAGCCGGGCGTGGTCCAGGTTGTCTGGCAGCCGCCCGACAACGACCAACTCTGGCTCGTTTTCAATGATGTGGTGACAGAGTTCCCCGGCCGTGAAGAAGCGGCCGGGGCCGTCGCCGGTGTTTTCTGGGCCGTGATAGAGACGGTGACATTTGAGTAAAACGTCACCGTCTCCAGCACGCCAAAGGTACTAAAGCCTGTGCCGGCAGGCCAGGTTTGAAACCTGGCCCTACTCCTAGTCTAATGCGCCGGTTTGACGTTCTGATTGAGCCGGAACAGATTGTGGGGATCGTATTTTGCCTTGAGTTGTGCCAGCTGCGCGTATTTATTGGCGAAAGCGGCCGTCATCATCTCGTCGCCTTCTTCTTGCAGCCCGGCGAAGTTCAGGTAACGGCTGCCATCGCTAAACGGCCGTGCCGCCTGCAACGATTCTCGCACCCAGGCGATGTTGGCCGCATCGTCATCGGCCGTTTCCCAATTCGCCTCCACGTTTAGCAAAAATGGCGCATGGCGGCCGTGAAAGGCCATCTCTTCCTCCGGCACGCGGCGCACGGCGCCGCCAATGTGCCAGATGTCGGTCGTATTCAACACGGAAGGCTGCCGCCAGGCATGATCCACGATGGTGGCGATGGCCGCATCGTCCAGGCGCGTCAGGTTGAGCGATTTCCAGTAGTAGCGCAGGTCGTATTTCGGATAGTCGGCGTCGAAAAAGGTCTGCATCGTCTGGTAGGTGGTCACGTCGCTGAAGTCGAGCAGCGGCGTGGCCCAGTCACGCAAGGGCTGCATGACACGCTGCCCTTCATCCGGGTCGCCTGCGTACATGCCGATGAGCAGGACAAACGGCCGTTCCCACACCGCCTCTGGAAAATGCTCCACGCCTGCCGGGAAAACACCGCAGACCGCCAGCAAACTCACCGCGTCGGGCGCGGTCTCGCAGTAATCGCGGAAGCGGCGCAAAATCATTTCCGCCTGAGCGCCATCGTGGAAAACGGCCGTCATCCACACCGCCGGTCCTACCGGATGCAGTTGATACGTGAAGCGGGTGACGATGCCAAAATTGCCGCCCCCGCCGCGCACCGCCCAGAACAGGTCCGGGTTTTCGGCGGCGCTGGCGCGGAGGAAACGGCCGTCGGCCAGCACCATCTCCACCGCCAGCAAATTGTCGCAGCTGAGGCCGTATTTGTTCCGCAGCCAGCCAAAGCCGCCGCCCAGCGTCAGGCCGGCAATGCCCGTGTCGGAGACCACCCCGCCTGGCGTTGCCAGACCATGCGGCAGCGTCGCCTCATCTACCATCGCCCAAGTCGCCCCACCGCCCGCGTGAACGCGCCGCGCAGTCACGTCTACCGCGACTTCATTTAGCAGCGACAGGTCAATGACCAACCCATCGTCGCAGGTGGCGTGCCCGGCCACGTTGTGGCCGCCGCCGCGCACCGCCAACGGCAGGCGCTGGTCGCGGGCAAAGGCCAGCGCCGCCTGCACGTCCGCCACAGAGGCGCAGCGGGCGATCAGCGCCGGATACC
>CAYONK010000498.1:0-3942 GCA_964405285.1 uncultured Ardenticatenaceae bacterium | reverse complement strand
GGCTCTCTGGCGATGTAAGGACCATTGGCGGCATACGCTTCGGGAAAAGTCGCTTCCAAAGCGGTCAACAGCGGTGTGAATTGTTTCTTGATGGTGCAGTATTCCAGCAATGCCTGCGTTTTCTGCCGGTAGGACATGCCGGAACCGAACTCGTAGACGGCCTGGGGTAGGTGCTGGCGACAGAAGTCGGTCAGGGCCACGTCGTCGGGGAAGACCTGGAAGATGAGGGTGCGGATGGCGGGGGTGTGGTAAACGGCCGTTTCCTCCGCAGCCTCCTCCATTTCCGCCAACAGAGGCCCCAACTCTGCCAGCCGTTTTTTTCTGCTCAGGTACACAAGCAGTTCTTGTACCTTGCCAGGTTTGCTTTCACCAGCCAGGTCTTCATACGCAACGCCGAGTTGTTGGCAAATGGCCTGTAATTCATTCAGGCTCAAGGTTTCGAGTTTTTGGCGGTATTGTTGTATCTGCTCAGTGGGGGGATCAGGTGATGACTTTTTAACGTCAACAAACGGCCTTACTCCCGCTATATACGCCGTCAGTTCATCCATTTTTCCCGCTTTCATCATCCATTCCAACAACGAATTGATCTTTGCAGTTTTGGTGTTGCCATCTAGGGCTTCAAAATCAATATCCAGCTTTCGCGCTAACACGGCTAGTTCGTCCAGGCTAAAATATTTATTGAGTCGCTCATACCAATTTACTTCTTGACTCGAATCTGTTGTAGTTGGACTGGTTATTGGCCTCGCAGGGAAACGAAATTGCTTCAATTCTTCCATTGCCTGCAATATGCCTTCTTTTCCCCAGTCCACGGTAGGCCAACGACTTTCTAACGTATCTAACAGCTCTGGGATCCGGCTACACCGTTTCATAAATTGAACGAAATTCAAGAAAGAAGTCATGCCGCTGGTTTTGGGCAATTGGGATGGATGAACTTGCATATCTAGGGCTAATTCTTCTAACTCGATTTGACTAATTTCATGCCTCATTTTTTGCGGCAATTGGCTAATTTTGGCGTTTTCGGCATGTTCCAGGTTCCAACGGTGCAGCGCTGGGTTGAATGTCTGTTGTGTCTCTTCTTGTGGATTATCATCTACTTGGACTGATCCTGGCTTGTCTGGCTTGTCAGGCGATCTGAAAAGTTTCAAAAGTCTGTTCATGGTGGCTACCTCCTTACCCATTTCAACAATAATCACAAACGATAGCATACCATGATTCGGCCGATTTCGGCGTGAAAAAGATGAAAGTTGATCCGCAGATTAACGCAGATGACGCAGATTCATCTTAAAAAATCTGCGCCATCTGCGTTTACGCGAAATTGCACGGAGAAGTCACGGAGATCAGGAGAGAGTGGTTTGGAAATCTCGCTTGTGTTCGACAAAAACCTCCGTGAACCTCTGTGTCTCCTCTGTGTATCTCCGTGTCATTCCGACAGTGTAACTGCGAAATCTGCGGATCACCCTCTTCTAATCCCGCTTGAACTTGCTGTAATCCGGGGCCGCGTAGCGCGTCTTGCCGCCGTCGCTCACCTCCATCATCGCTTTCACCTTCATTTGCAGGCCAAACAGGGTGATAAAGCCCACCGCGTCCGACTGATCGTACACGTCTTCCTTGCCGAAGGTGGCGAAATCTTCGCGGTAGAGGCTGTGCGGGCTAGAACGGCCGTTTACAATCACATTGCCCTTATACAGCTTCACCTTCACCCAGCCCGTCACCGGCTCCTGCGTCTTCTCGATAAACGCCTGCATCGCTTCGCGCAGCGACGTGTACCATTTGCCATAGTAGACCAACTCCGCGTAGCGCACCGCCACCTGCTCCTTAAAGTGCAGCGTGTCCCGGTCCAGGCAGAGCGATTCCAACGCCTGATGCGCCTTATAGAGAATCGTGCCGCCGGGCGTCTCGTAGACGCCGTGCGACTTCATGCCCACCAGCCGGTTCTCCACCAAATCCACCCGGCCCACGCCATGCTTCCCGCCCAACTCGTTCAGCTTTTCGATGATGGCCGCCGGGGGCATCTGCACGTCGTTGACGGCCACTGGGACGCCTTGCTCAAACTCAATTTTCACCACTTCCGCCTCGTCAGGCGCGTCTTCGGGGTCTACGCTGAAGAGGAACATCGCTTTTTCCGGTTCCAGCGCCGGGTCTTCGAGGATGCCACCCTCGTGGGAGATGTGCCACAGGTTGGCGTCGCGGCTGTAGATGGATTTTTCTGTGTGGACGACCGGCACGTTGTGCTTTTTGGCGTAGGCCAGAGCGTCCTCACGGGAGCGAATCTCCCACTCGCGCCAGGGGGCGATCACTTTCAGGGTGGGATTGAGCGCCTTGTAGGTTAGCTCGAAGCGCACCTGATCGTTGCCCTTGCCGGTGGCTCCGTGGGCCACCGCGTCGGCGCCCTCGGCTTCGGCGATGGCGACCTGCCATTTGGCGATGAGCGGCCGGGCGATGGAGGTGCCGAGCAGGTATTCCTTCTCGTAGACCGCGCCGGATTGCAGCATGGGGAAGAGGAAATCTTTAGCGAATTCGTGGCGCAAATCTTCGATGTAGACTTTGCTGGCGCCGCTGGCGAGCGCTTTTTCGCGCAAGCCTTCCAGTTCAAAATTGCCCTGGCCGATGTCGGCGCAGAAGCAGATGACTTCGCAGCCGTAGTTTTCTTTGAGCCAGGGGACGATGACGGAGGTGTCTAGCCCGCCGGAATAGGCGAGCACGACTTTGTTGGCCTGAGATTTTGCTTTCGCTGGCATGGGGTATTCTCCTTTTTCTGTTTCTGTCTGATAAATGACGTGGCCGGACAAAATATCGGTCACGGGGATGATGTGATCGTGGGTGGGGATGGCGGGACTGAGTTCGAGGACAACGGCCGTTTCGTCACAATTCTCCAACAAGGGGCAAATGGAACAATCGCGGAACACCTTCTGCGGAAAGCGCTCCTTGACGGTGATCTTAAAGCCCACCTTCTGGAAAAAGTCAACGGCGCGGGTGAGGGCGAACAGGGTCGGCACTTGCCGCTGCCGCGCCTCGTAGATCAGGGCGCGGACGATGCTGCTGCCCCAGCCCTGCCCCTTTACCCGGTCGCTGACGGCCAGGGAGCGCACTTCGGCCAGGTAGGGGGTGTAGTAGAACAGGGAGACGCAGGCCACCAGGTCGCCATCGGCGTGGACGCCGACGAGCCAATCGCCGAGGGTGTCGCGGATGGAGAGGGCGGTGCGCGGCAGCAGGTCGCCGCGCCGGGCGTGGTCGCTCACCAGGCGCAAGATGGCGGGGATGTCAGTTTCGCGGGCAGGACGGATGTTCATGAATGGTCAATGGTCAATTGTTAATTGTCAATGGTCAACTGGGCCGTTAGCCATTGGCTATTGGCTATTAACAATTGACAATTCTAGTTTGCGGATCGCTTCGTCTACGTGCTGCCGTTCGGCAATCAGCGGTGGGGCCAGGCGGAGGACGTTTTCACCGGCGTTGATGAGGATGAGGCCGTTTTGCCGGGCGCGGGTGATGAGGGGAAGAACGGCCGTTTTCATCTCCACACCCAGCAGCAACCCCGCGCCGCGCACAGCCACAATCTCCTCCGTCTCCAGCGTCTCCAGCCGGTGGCGCAAATAGGCCCCCATCTCCTGGACATGCTGCAAAAAGCCGGGCTGCTGAATGCGGTCGAAGACCACATTGGCCGCCGCGCAGACCAGCGGCCCGGCGGCAAAAGTGCTGCCATGATCGCCCGCCTGAATGGCGTCGGCTACCTTTTGCGTCATCAAGGTCGCGCCGATGGGCAGCCCGCCGCCCAACGGCTTGGCCAGGGTCATGATGTCTGGCGTAACGCCAGTCGCCTCGTGCGCCCAGAGATGGCCGGTGCGCCCCAGGCCGCACTGCACTTCGTCGAAGATGAGCAAGGCGTCATGGGCGTCGCACAAGTCGCGCAGGCCGCGCAAAAATTCTGGCGTGGCGGGGTTG
>CAYONK010000497.1:0-3946 GCA_964405285.1 uncultured Ardenticatenaceae bacterium | reverse complement strand
GTTGATTGGCGCGGTCAACCGGCTGGCCGATCCGCCCCACAGCTATTTCCCGGCGGCCATTGATCAGTCCGTCTCGGCCGGCCGCTCCTGGGTGGGCCTTTACGTTGAGGCAGACCCCGGCAACCCGCCCGCGCTGCCCGCCGACGGCTTCTGGGACGTGATCGATCATGCGGGCATTCCCGGCAACTGGCTGGTAAGGGGGTACGGCCGTTACGGTTCAGGCGTGGGGCAATGGGTTTCAGCCGCGCCCAATACGGGCGTCATTCCCGCCAACAGCGCCGCGACGTTCGCCCTCGTTTTCGACGCGACCTCGCTCTACCAGATTGGCGAATTGACGGCCGAAATCCGTTTCAGTGGCAGCTTCGTCAACCAGCCGCCCGTTCTGCCCCTCTCCCTGGAACTGGACTGCCCGACCTGCGGCTTTTTAGCGGGCGAGATTAGCGACGGCCGCGCCAACGAACCGTTGGCGGCCGTTATCCAGATAAGCAACACAGCTGGCTTCGACGCCATTTTGACCGGCGACAGCTACGCCAATATCGCCGTCCAGCCGGGCGATTATTCCTTTACCGTCAGCGCTCCCGGTTACTTCCCGGCGACGGCCGTTGTCGCCGTTACCGAAGGCGAGACGACGATAACCGACTTCCCCCTCACCCCAGAATTTGCCGAACTGCTTTACAGCCCGGCGGCCGTAACCGAGTTTATGACAGTGGGGCAGATTATCAGCAACACCATCACCGTGACCAACAGCGGCACGATTCCCCTCACCTTCCAGACGCGCATTCGCAACTATGACGGGCCGGGACTGCAACTGCAACCGGTCAACCTTTCCATCCCCCGCTTTGAAGGCGAACTGCCCGCCGCCGACGCGCCCATCAGCCTCGGCCCGGCCCCGGCCGCCAGCGGCAAATTGCCGGACGGCGAGCCGTTCACTTTGAGCGATAGTGGCCCGACAGCCTATGGGTTACGCACCTTCCCCAGCTTTAATCTGGTTCGTTTCTCCGACGCGACCATACCGGGCGAATGGGAGTTGATCAGTCCAATCAATCAGACGCATCCGACCGCCGACTTCCTGGATAACGATTTTTCCAGGCTATACGCGATAGATTACACCAACAACCTTCTCGTTACCATTGACACGACGACGGGGGCGCGGACAATCATCGGGCCGGTCGTCGGCAACGGCTTTTGGGCGGGCATGACGGCCGCCGTAGACGGCGCGCTCTACGCCTCCACCACCAACTGCGGCAGCAACTCCACCCTATACACCATTAACCCAGAGACGGCGGCGGTGACGTTGGTAGGGCCAATCGCCGCTAACACTTGCATCGTGGATATCGCCATCAACGCCCAGGGCGAAATGTATGGCGTGGACATTCAAACCAACAACCTGTACCAGATCGATCCCAACACCGGCGCGGGATCGGTGGTCGGTTCGCTCGGCGTGAACGCCCAATTCCTGCAAGGGCTGGACTTTGATCAGGCGACGGGCGTCCTTTACTGGGCCGCTTACACCCTCTTTGGCGAAATGCGCGTCATTGATACCAACACCGGGGCCAGCGCCTCTCTGGGGGCGTTCCCCGGCGGCGATCAGGTGGCGGCGTTGGCGATTGCCTCCAGCGGCGGCATGAACAATTGGGCAACGGCCGTTCCATCCAGCGCCACTGTGCCAGCCGGGGCCAGCGTCACCTTTGAACTCCTTTTCGACACCGCCAATCTGCTGCAAGTGGGCGCTTACACGGCCGAACTGCAATTCAGCGGCGACTTCGAGAATGAGCCGCCCGCCATGCTGCTAACGCTCAACCTGGACTGCCCCGACTGCGGTTTCCTCCAGGGCAGCGTCAGCGACGCCCGCAGCGGCCAACCGGTCGCGGCCAGCGTTCAGGCGGTGGGCGACAATGGGGTGAACGGGACGACCAGCGGCAGCGACTATGCGCTCTCCCTGCCAGCGGGCGTCTATGTGGTGACTGCTTCGGCCAACGGTTATCTGGCGGAAACGGCCGTTGTCGCCATCGCGCAAGGAATAACGACGACCGCCGACTTCACCCTGACGCCCATCTTTGGCGAACTGACTTACGCGCCGGAGCTGATTACCGTCACGGTTCCCTGGGGCGGCGCTCTCACAGAAACCTTCACCATCAGCAACAGCGGCACGGGGCCGCTGACCTTTAGCCTAACCAACGTTGACCTGGGCGACGCCGCGCCCAACAGCAGCCCGGCGACCGTCTGCCCGCCCGACGCTTTCGGCTATACCTGCACCGATTCCAACGCGCCGGACAATCTGGTGAGTTATGACTTTGAAGATATTAGCGGGACGGGAACGGCCGTTCATCTGGCCGATGAAGATGTCAGCGACGCCCTGCCCATCGGTTTCGCCTTCAACTTTTACGGCGAAAGCTATGAGCAGATTTACATCAGCTCCAACGGGTTCCTGACTGTGCTGCCCAATCAATCATCCGGCTGCTGCCAGGGACAGCCGTTGCCCACGCCGGGCGCTCCCAACGGCCTGATCGCTGGCTGGTGGGCCGATTTGAACCCCGGTTTCAGCGGCGGCGGGACGATCCATTACCAGACGTTGGGCGACGCGCCTGACCGGTATCTGGTGGTGCAGTTCAGCGCCGTGCCTCATTGGCCGAATAACAACCCGGTGACGAAGCAGTACAAGCTGTTCGAGGGCAGCAACAATATCGAGGTTCATTATCAGGCCGCGCCCGCCAGCGCTAACAACAGTCTCCATTCGGCCGGTCTGGAGAACCAGAGCGGCTCAGACGGTCTGCAATACTACCTGGGCGCGGCAGGGCTGGAAACGCCGTTGGCCGTCTGCTACCTCTATCCCGGCCAAACTCGCTGCGGCAACGGCCTGGGCGCGACCTGGCTCTCCCAGTCGCCCCGCGCCGGCCTGATGGATGCGGGCGCAACGGAAACGATCACCCTGTTCTTTGACGGCGGCGCGGTGGCCCAAACGGGCGTCTACACGGCCGCCATCCTCTTCAACGGCAGCTTTGAAAATGAGGTCGCGCCCCTGACCGTCGTCATGAACGTGGAAGAGCCGACGGTGGCGATTGATCTGACGGTGACGGTGAGCGGCAGCCCGGAATGCGGCGTGGCCGACGCCATCGCCGCGCCAGCGGGGGCGACCGTCTATTACTGCTACACGGTGACGAACAACGGCGACATTCCGCTGCCCAGTCACCTGATTAGCGACACTGTTTTCGGCCATATTGACGCTTTTGTCTACCCCCTGATGCCGGGCGAAACGGAGTCGGTCATTTACGCGCAAACGATCATGACGGACACCCTCTCTACCGCTTCCTGGCTGGCGGCGCACAACGGCATCGGCCGTTGGGCGCTGGCCGAAGCGGCCGCCAGCGTGACGGTGGAGGATATGGCTTACCTGCGCGTGGCGCATCTGGCTCCGTTTGCTATGGGGGCGGGAACGGCCGTTACCATCACCCTCAACAGTACGGCCGTTTTAACCAATGTCCTCTACGGCGACTCCACCCCCTACCTCGCCCTGCCGCCGGGCGACTATGCCATTGACATCTTCCCGGCCGGCAGCGCCACGCCCGCCATCACCGCCACGACCACGCTGATTACGGGAACCTATTACAGCGCCATCGCCTACGGGGACGGCCTGAATCAAGCGTTGGACCTGCTGCTGCTCGTGGATAACAACAGCGCCCCGGCCGCCGGGAAATTCCACCTGCGGCTGGCCCATCTGGCCCCGTTCAGCGACGGCGCGGCTACGGCCGACATCCGGCTGCGCGACGGCGCAATTGTGGCGGCCAACGTCAACTTTGGCGACACAACCGGCTATATTGAACTAGACGCCGGGACGTATGACCTGATTATCACTGCGCCCGGCGGCGGGGACATTCTCATTGACCCCCGACCCGCGACCTTCGCCGAGGGCGAGATTGTGACCGCTTTCGCCGCTGGCGACGGCCTG
>CAYONK010000496.1:0-3947 GCA_964405285.1 uncultured Ardenticatenaceae bacterium | reverse complement strand
CTGGTGGGTCAGGCGGTCGGCGGTGGGGTGGGGCGGCTGGCGCGTTGCAGGGCGACGGTGCTGGCGCTCTGGGTCAGCACCCCGATGACGCCCAATTTGGCGTCCTGGAAAGGATAGCCCTCGATGATGAGCCTATCCTCCGGGTCTTGCAGCGAGGGGGCAACCTTCAGCCATTGCTTACGGGCGACGTAGACGAGGAAGACGGTGACGGCCGTTTCCGGCAACACCGGTAGCCCTTTGGGCAGGGCGGGGGGTTTGGGGCCGGTCAGGGTCAGGATGACGGCGTCGGGCCGTTCGATGACTTTGCCAGGGCGGCCAACGAGGGTGATTTTCACAGTGGTCGCTGCTCCTTTTTCGGCCAGGGCCGGGGCGGCCAGCCGCTCGCGCTCCTCCCAGGGGAGGATGGGTGGCGCGGGTTTGGTCGGTTTGGCCGGTTTCTTCGCGCGGGAGAGGGGTGGGGGCTGCCTTGATCCTTTCTCTTGGTTCTCATCATTCTCCGGGGCGGGCGGTTTGTAGCGGTCGCGGGACCAGAGGCGACGGCGGAGGTGGAGCGGCATCTGGCCGCGGGCGATGTAGAAGAAGGCCCCGCCGGGGGTGCGTCGCCGTTGGCCGTCATGGGTCAGGATACCCCCTTCGGCCTCGGCCACCAGCGTTTTTTGCAGATAGTCGTGGGCGGTCTCTAGCCCGACCAGTTCCACCACCCGCCGGATCTGCACCCGGGCCGGGAGATGGGTCTCCTGGAGCTGGTCGGCGATGTCCTCGGCCGCTTGCCGGATAACTTCAGTGTTGTCGTTTCTATTGGGCATGCCCGCTATTTTCCCCGATAACCGCGTCCAGGCAAAGAGACAGATTCTCGCGCCTGGCCTCGTCTTGTTGGCCGCAAGAGGCGGCTAGGACCGATGGCCTGATTCTGAGTCTTGAAAACAAGCCCGACTTCCGATTATAATGTGGTCAGGTTCAGTCGGGGTTTTAGCATACGGGAAACCAATTCCTCCCCCCAAAAAACTGGCACGAGAAAACGCGACTGGAACGCTCCGCTGAACTCAAGGTTAATACACCCCCTTCTCGTATGCGTATTGGCCTGACCAAAATGACCGCGCCTCAGCGTTCTGAGGCGCGGTCATTTTGTTTTCTTCTGGACGGACCCTGTCGCCGCGCCTCAGGGTTGCGGCAACGATTCTGCCTTCCTGTCGCCAGCGGCATCTACCTCGCGCAGGAGGATGATACATAGCTCTTCGGTGTGCGGGTTCGCAAATTGTTGCACCGGGCGATAGCCCACTTTGGCGCGGAACTGCCCTAGAAAAACCGGGCCAATCTGCTGTATAGTATGTCAGGTTCGGTCGGACCTAGGCAAGGAGAGCCGATCTCCGTTTCACGAAAACACGAAAAACAAAACCGGTAAACAGCGGCCGAACCCAGGGCAGCCGGAACTCCCTCTCCTTGTCTGCTGCTGCCTGAAAGGGACCAAGCACAATCCGGGGCAGCCCCAAGGCCAGGTGATAGACGCCAAAGGAAACAGAAAACTGTCTATGCAACACGTCACGTTACCCTTCACAGACCCGGTGCTGATCTTTTCCATCGTCCTATTCATCATTTTGTTGGCTCCCACCATCGCCCGGCGCATCAACACCCCTAGCATCGTCGGGCTTATCCTCGCTGGCATCTTCGTTGGCCCAAATGGACTCAACCTGTTGGCCCGCGACGCCAGCATTGTCCTGTTTGGCACTGTCGGGCTGCTTTACATCATGTTCCTGGCGGGTCTAGAAATCGATCTGAACGATTTCAAGAAAAGTCGCAATCGCAGCCTGACCTTTGGCGCGCTCACCTTCTTCATCCCCATGACCCTGGGCACACTGACTGGCGTGTATATCCTCGGTTTCGAATTAATCTCCGCGCTTCTCCTGGCCAGCATGTTCGCCTCCCATACCCTGCTGGCCTATCCTCTGGCCAGCAGACTCGGCATCAGCCGTAACGAAGCCGTCACCGTCACCGTTGGCGGCACGATGATTACCGATACGGCCGCCTTGCTGGTACTGGCCGTCATCGCCGGGTCAACGCAAGGGGAACTGAATGCTCAATTCTGGCTGCGTCTGGCCATTTCCTTCACGATTTTCGTTGTTCTCGTCCTTTATCTATTCCCCAAAATAGCCGGTTGGTTTTTCAAGAGTGGCGAAGCCGACAGCATATCGCAATACATCTTCGTCCTGGCCGTGATTTTTACGGCCGCTTTTCTGGCCGAATTGGCCGGGGTCGAGGCAATCATCGGCGCATTCCTGGCCGGTCTGGCCCTCAACCGCCTCATCCCCCACACCTCCCCACTGATGAACCGGATCGAATTCGTCGGCAACGCCCTTTTCATCCCGTTTTTCCTCATCGGCGTAGGAATGCTGGTTGATTTGCGCGTCCTGTTTCAGGGGGCCGAGGCGCTGCTGGTAGCCGTCACCATGACAGTCGTCGCCACGGGCGCCAAATGGTTGGCCGCCTTTGGCACGCAGAAGATCTTTGGTTATTCAGCCGATGAGCGGAACGTGATGTTCGGCCTGAGCAACGCCCAGGCCGCGGCTACTTTAGCGGCCGTGCTGATTGGCTTCAACCTGGGGCTGCTCAATGAAAATGTCCTGAACGGCACCATCATCATGATCTTGACCACCTGCTTCATCAGTTCCTTCACGGTAGACAAGGCCGGGCGACGGCTGGCCATCAGCGAAAGCGAAAAGTCGCCTGACTTGAGCCTGTCGCCAGAGCGTATCCTGGTCCCTATCGCGAACCCCAATACCATCGAAATGCTGATGGATCTGGCGATCCTGATCAAAAATCCAAAGTCTGCCGAACCGATCTACCCACTGGTGGTGGTGAAAGATGACGACACCGCCAAAGAAAAAATCGCCGCCAATCAAAAAATGCTGGAGCGGGCAGTCCGGCATGCGTCAGCAACCGAACACCGTGTGCAAATCGTATCGCGAGTGGATTTGAACATCGCCGGTGGCATTGCGCGGGCCATCAAAGAGTTAATGATTACGGAAGTGGTCATCGGCTGGAACGGTCAGGTCAGCGCCATCGATCGCATCTTTGGCAGCGTTCTAGACAATTTGCTAGAACGCTCGCGGCAGATGATCCTGGTCAGCAGGATCGTCCAACCTCTCAACGTCACCCCCAAAATCGTCGTCGTCTTGCCCGCTCACGCCGAACTGGAGACAGGGTTTGGCCGCTGGGTGCGCACCGCTCTCACGCTGGCCCGGCAGACCGGCGCAACGCTTGCCTTCTTTGGCGGCAAGGACTCGCTCAATATCCTGAAAAAACTGGTGGCGGACAGTCGCCTGGCTGTAACGGCAACCTTTACTTCGTTTGAAGATTGGGAGGATTTTCTTATCCTCTCCAGAGAGATTGGGCCAGACGATCTCTTTATTGTTGTCAGTTCCCGCAATGAGTCCGTCTCCTATAACAAATATCTGGACCTTGTGCCCGCGCAACTGGCGAAGCATTTTCAGGCGGTTAGTTTTGTCATTATCTACCCGGAGCAGCACGCAGACTCCGTAACGACGACGAGCCAATTGGGAACACGATGAACCAATTCCGCCTCAGACCAGACGGTATCTCTCCTTCACTCAACCCAGGGCGGCTGGTGGCGCTGCCCTGCGGGAGATGATCCGGCTGCACGCCGCCTTAGGGCTAGACCAGACGCCCTGGGCCTGCTGCCCCGCTTCGACGGCTGTCTAGCCTGCCCCATCGCCCAAACCATCGCCAGCGATTACGTCCACCGCCCGAAACATGGCGCCATGACGCCGGATTCACGGAGATGCGGGTGCGGGTCTCACCCCAGCCGATCGATTTGCCGCTGTTGGGTGTGGCGAAGTTAGCTCTGCCGGCAACGGCCGTTGCCCAGATCATTCCTTACTGGACTCTGGCGAAAATCATATTTCAGTCGAGTGTAGGGACAGGTTTCAAAC
>CAYONK010000495.1:0-3948 GCA_964405285.1 uncultured Ardenticatenaceae bacterium | reverse complement strand
ATGCTTCGGAGGACCTCAGCATGACACCTCTCTTGTTAAATTGAGAATTGCTGATACTCGACCGCTATCTATAAATGCAACCCAAAACATCAAGGCTGAAAACCCTATCAGCGGAAATAAATCGCTTTTCTGAAAGATAGCCATAAAGTGACCCCCATTGTAAAGACAACGGCGAAGAGAGTAAAACATAACAATCTGAGGCGCAGGTCACAGACGTAAAAAAATCCGTAATCCATGATCCATCTTGTTGACCGGTCATGGATTACGGACTACCAGACTAGAAGACTAGAAGACTACAAGACTAGAAGACTAGAAGACTACACAGCCCCTACTTCAAACCCTCTTTATACTCCTTCACCAAATCCCGCTTCAAGACCTTGCCAACTGTCGTCTTCGGCAGTTCGCTGCGGAAATCAATGAGGCGCGGGTACTTGTAGGCCGCCAACTGCGTTTTGGACCACTCGATAATCTCTTTTTCAGTAGTGGGGTCGCCTTCTTTCTTCACAATCCACGCTTTCACCGTTTCGCCGCGCTTCGGGTCCGGCACACCGGCCACGGCCGCTTCCACCACCGCCGGATGGCCCATCAACACCTCTTCCACCTCACGCGGATAGACGTTGTAACCACCGGCGATGATCATGTCCTTCTTACGGTCTTCGATGTAGAAGTAGCCATCCTCGTCCATGCGGGCGATGTCGCCGGAGTAGAGCCAGCCGTCGCGCAAGACGTTGGTCGTTTCGGTGGGCATGTTCCAGTACCCCTTCATCACCGTCGGCCCTTTCAGCAGCAGTTCGCCAATCCCGCCCACCGGAATCTCCGTCTCGCCATCTACGGTGTCCACAATGCGAGATTCCACGCCGGGCAGCGGCAGGCCGATGGAACCTTCCCGATTTTCGCCCTGGAGCGGGTTGCAATGGGTGGCGACAAAGGTTTCCGTCATGCCGAAGCCTTCCACCAGCTTGCCACCGGTCAGCTCTTCAAAGCGGCGCTTCGTCTCCAGCAGCAGCGGCGCGGAGCCGGAGATGCAGGCGCGGATGGAAGTCACGTCATATTTCCCGGCTGCCACGTCCGGGTTGTTGTTGATGGCGATGTACATGGCCGGCACGCCGGGGAAGAGGGTGGGCTTGTGCTTGTCAATCGTACTCAACACATCTTTCAAATCGCGCGGGTTGGGGACGATGTAGAGCGTCCCGGCGATGGCCGGGGAGAAGATCAGCGCGGTAATCATGCCGTAGGAGTGGAAGAAGGGGATGGCGGCCAGGAAACCTTCTTTGGCCTCTTGCCAATCCAGCCATTCTTTGAGCATCATGATGTTGGCCGAGAGGTTCTTGTGCTGCCCAACGGCTCCTTTGGCCAGGCCAGTGGTGCCGCCGGTGTATTGCAGCATGGCGATGTCTTCCAACTCCACTTTGACCTGGGGTTGGGGCGAGCGTCGGCCGAGCGCCAGAAAATCGGCGAAGGTCATGTCGCCGGCTTCGGGCTTGACGTTGTCGCCGCCCTCTTTTTCTTTGAGCAGGGTGAAGAGGATTTTCAGGATTGGCGGGAAATAATCTTTGATGTTGGTGACGACGATCCGCTTGACTTTAGTTTTGCCTTTGGCCTGCACCCGTTTCAACAGCGGGTAGAAGCGGCTCATCACAAAGACTGTCTCCGCGCCGCAGTCAGCCAGTTGATGTTCCAGTTCCCGTTCGGTATAGAGCGGGTTGGTGGCGATGACGATACCTCCGGCCTTTAGCACACCAAAATAGCTGATCATGAACTGGGGGGTGTTAGCCATGTAGATGACGGCGCGATCTCCTTTTTTGAAGCCGCTGGCGGCCAGGGCAGCGGCCATCGCGTCTACGTCTGCTTTTAGCTGTTGATAGGTCAGCGTTTTGCCTTTGAAGTTGACGGCGATGTGTTCGGGATGCTTACGTGCAGACGCCTCAAACATCTCAAGGATTGTCTCAGTCAGCTCTGGGATGTCGTGTGGCACGCCTTTGTCATAATGCTTCCGCCAGGGTTTATCCGCGTATGTTATTTCCATCTTTGGCTTCTCCTTATTCCTGAACCGGTTTCAATAAAAGGAATGGCTTCCTTGTCCCCTTGTTGAACCTTACTCCCGTTGTGAAGGTAAATACACTCTCCCTAGAGAAATATACCACTTTTCTCCTGGCGGTAAAGTTGCAATTGGCAGGCTTTGGAGATGATCTTTATCACATTGAGCGGTTGTTACGTAAAAACCCTTTAGCCCCAGCGCCAAACGAACAACCCGGCCAGGAAGCGAGCCAAGCCGGCGATCACCAGCATGGTTATCAGGCCGGTGTGGTTCGCCAGCGCTGGTCCGCTTAACGAGCCGAGCAGCACTGCCGCATTCAGCGCCAGATGATACCAGGCCAGATAGGCCGGCCGCCGGTTTTCCGGGATGCGCTCTAACAGGTAGTTGGCCTGGCAACCGGCAACCAATCCCCAGGTCAGGCCGCCGAGGGCGGAGACGACGAGGAAGAGGGAGAGGTCGCGGGTAACGGCCGTTAACAGCGGATACACGCTCATCCCCAACACCCCCCACAACAGCAGGGTGTGGTTACTATACCGCTTCGTCAGGCGGCTAATTTGCATGGAAGCCAGCAGCACCGTGCCATAAAAGACGGCATTGCCCAGGCCGATCTCCTGGTCGGTCAGCTGTAAATAATTCACCCAGTAAATGGGGAACAGGGCGACGGGCAAATGCTGCGCCAGGTGAAAGAAGAACATGGCCAGCACGATGACCGCAAAGCCGCGATCTAGCGTCAGCGCCCACGATTTGTCGGCCGGCGATCTTTTTTGCAGGAGGAAGCGCCAATCGGCAACGGCCGTTCGCATCCCCCCCAACCAGACCCGCATCGCCCCTGGTCGGGCCAGATCCCCCGTGCTTTCGCCATGCTTCGGTTCATAGGTCGCCTCATGCAGCGGCCGGACAAACCAGAGGTGCAGGCTGCTCATCGCCGCCCCCAATGCGCCGATGGCAAAGACCACCTGATACCCCAGAGGGAAGGGCAGCACCCGCAACAGCCACCCGCTCAACAGCGAGACGAGGATAAACGTCACGGCCAGCAATGCGTTGCGAATGCCGGTGACGTAGCTGCGCCATTCCACCGGCACGGTGGCGGCAAACACCGCGTTAAAGCCCACCGCCAGCGCCGTGCCAGGGATGCTCATTAAAAAGACCAATCCGATCAGCGTTGAAATTTGCTGCCCGGCCGCCAAAAAAAGGGGCAAAAAGACCCAGACCACATAAAACATACGATGCAGCACGGAGGTCCAAAACAGCTTTCGGCTGAGCGAGCCAGGTTTTTGCAGCCAATTCCCGGCCGGCAATGTCACCATCAGGCTGACGACGGCTGGGGCGGCGTTGAGCAACCCCAACTGCCAGCCCGTTGCCCCCAGACGGGTGGCATACACCGCCATAAAAGAGATGGCGCTGGCGCTCAGCACGCCATACCAGGCGATGTCCAGATAAAGATGTAAGAAGTTACGGCGATGTTCCAGGGGAACGGCCGTTGTCCTTTGACGGATGTCCACAGTAGCCATGATCAGCATTCCTCAAGAAATAAGATAAATCTCTCCCGAATCTGGTAGGGTTTTCCGCATCTTCTGCGGAAGGAAGCGAAACGCTCAAGAGACGTCAGGAGGCTTCGCTTCGGCCAACTCCTGCAAATCCAGAAGAGCCAAACAAAACCGCTAATTATCTCGCAAATCTTGCCATTGGCGATAGTGATTTTGCCTCATGCCTCATGCGTCCCCGTGAAAAAGCAAAAGCTCCCGCCTCACGGCAAGCGAGATCGCAAGCACAACAGATATGATTGAGCAATTGTTTGATTTTGCAGCCACGAACAAAGAAATAGCAATTCCAACGTAAGGGTTCAGCCATACCAAAGTCCTGACAGGTTTTGGCCTCATGAGCTTCCTCATTGAACGAGAAAAACCTGT
>CAYONK010000494.1:0-3971 GCA_964405285.1 uncultured Ardenticatenaceae bacterium | reverse complement strand
GGCGATTTGCCGCCCCTCGCTGTCCACGTAGGTGAAGGAGACATCTTGGAAGGATAAACGGCCGTTTACCCGCCCCAACGCCAGCGCATCCTCCTTCTCCGCAATCTCAATCGGGATATCCAACGCCTCAAACACCCGCTCGAAGCTCACCATGCTCTGGGCAAACTCCACCGGCGCGTTTGTCAGGGCCATCAGCGGCCCATACAACTGATTGAGATACGCGCCAAAAGCGACAATCGTGCCGATGGTGAAGGCGTCTTGCAGCGCCAGCAGGCCGCCCACCCAATACACCGAGGCCACCCCCACCGCGCTCACCACGCTCAGCAGCATAAAAAACCAGCGCCCCACCACCGCCGAGCGGATGCCAATGTCCCGCACCTCAGCCGCGTCATGGCGGAAGCGATCCACTTCCTGCTTCTCCCGGCCAAACAGCTTCACCAACAGCGCCCCGCTGACGTTCAAGGTCTCATTCATCGTCGCGTTCATCTCGGCGTTATGCTCCAACGATTTGCGCCGCAAATCGCGCAGCACCCGCCCAATCCGCCGCGCCGGCAAAATAAACAGCGGCAAAATCGCCAGAGCCAACAGCGTCAGCCGCCACTCCAACGCCAGCATAATGAACAGCGTCGCCACCAGCGAGACGATGTTGGAGATGATTGTCACCGTCGTGTTGCTGATGGCCTGCTGCGCCCCCACCACGTCATTGTTCAGGCGAGACATCAACTCGCCGGTACGCGATTGGGTGAAGAAACGCAGCGACATGCGCTGCATGTGGGTGTAGAGGGCGCAGCGCAGATCAAAAATCACCCCTTCGCCAATTTGCGAATTCAGGTGGCGCTGCCAGACGCCAATCACCCCGTTGAGCAGCGGGATCAGCACCATGCCCAAAGCCAGAAAGTTGAGCAGCGTGTAGTTGCGCTCCGGGATGGCCGTGTCAATCAGGGCGCGAATCAGCAGCGGCGAGAGCAGCGTCAGGCCGGTGATCAGCAGAATGGTGAAGAGCAGCCCAACGACTTGCCATTGATACGGCCGGGCAAACTGCCACACCCGCAGCAGCAATTCCCGCGACAGCGCCGGCCGATCCTGCTTCTCGTCATATTGCAAATAGGCGAACCAGCCGCCTCCGTGAAATCCCATGAAATCTCCTCCAATCAGGTGAATTAGAGATTGGAGTATAGAGATTGGAGAGTGCGCAATCTCCAATCCCTAATCTCTATTCTCCACTCTCTATCCCATAAACGCCGTGCCGCGCATCTCCATGGGCAGGTAGAAGATGACCAGGGCGGCGACGGCCAGGGCCAACAGCAAGGCGATCCAGGGAAGCTGCGCCGCCAGGCTGTCCGGCCGCCCCTCCGCCTGCCGCGCCCGGAGGCCGACGGCGTAAAAGCTGGCGGCAAACCCCACCAGGATCGCTGCCATTTCGATTAAATCGAGCCAGGCCAGAGGTAAAACCGGCCCCAATGTCCAATCGGGCTGGCCGAAGAGAGTAATAGTATGGTCCAGGAGGAAATTTTGCGCCACTGGAAGAATGGTCAGGGCGCTGCCGAAGAAGTGGAATCCGGCGTAATGGGCCAGCCAGATGGCGAAAGCCAGCGGCAAGACGGCCGGGGCGTAACGGGCCAGGGCGTGGCGCAAAGGCTCCTCGCGCCGCGCCAGGCGGCGACTGAGCCAGGCTGCGCCCAATCCCGCGCCCACCGGCAGCAGCAAATTGACCCCGACGAGGATGATGAAGAGGACCAACCCTTCGCTGCGGGTGTTCAACCAATCGGCCAGCGTCGTTTGCAGGCTGTAGATGGGCGGCGTCATGCCGAAGGCGTTGCCCAGGGCGGCAAAGGCGAAGACGAGGATGAGCAGGTGTAAATCCCAACGGCGCGGCCAGGCGGCGGGCGTGGTCGCTTCGCGCAAGGGATTGCGCACGGCCAGGGCGACGTTGTCATAGGGACAGGCGCGGGCGCAGTCGAGGCAAAAGACGCAATCCAGGTTGCTGCTGATTTGCGGGACGAATAGTTCCGTGCCGCAGCCTAAGACCTGCGGGCTGCCGTTGAGGCACTCTTTGCCGGGGCAGGTGCGGCAGGTGTCGGGGTCGCGCACGGTGATTTGCGTCGGGGAGATGGCCGCGCTGGCGAAGTTGAAGGTGCCGAGCGGGCAGATGTATTTGCAGAAGGGGGATTCGGCAAAAATGGCTTCTAGCAAGAAGGAGAGGCCGAAATAGCCGACGATGAGCCAGACGGTGAGCAAAGGGCTGGCCCAGAGGTCGAGCCATTCATAGAGCCAGAGGTAGAGGACGAAGATGAGGATAGCCAGCCATTTGTTGCGTAGGAGGCGGGGCCAACGACGGCCGTTTCCGCTCACCCTTCTCGCCAATGTCCGGGGTAAAGTAAAGGGGCAGGCCATGCAAAACAGATTGCCAAACAGCAGCAGCCCCAGGACCAGGAACCCCCGGTAATGGACCCAGGTAACGACAGTCGCCAGATTCGTCGGGGCGAGTTGGGGGCCGGTGAAGCCATCGTAGAGGAGAACGGCCGTTATCACCAACAGCCCCAGCTGCATCACCAACCGCCCCCAACGCCAGCGCAAAAAGCGGCCAATCAGGGGAAAGCGTAGGACGTCGTGGGTGTAGGGCATATCCGACTACAAGACTAACCGACTAACGACTAACGACTGTGTAATCAAACCGCTCGGCCCCGGAACGGCCGTCGGGCAGGGTAAAAGTCACCGTCACAAACCAGTCGCCGCTCATCGTCCATTCAAACGGGGTGGCGAAGAGGCCGGCCGCGTCTGTCTGGCCGGTGCGGACCACCGGGACCATGCCGGCGTGGCTCATGTCGCCGCGCACTTCCACGTCGGCATTGGCGGCCGGACGGCCGTTTTCGTCCGTCAGCCGCACCAACATCTCCGTCTCGCCGACGCGCAAGGAAGGGGTGTCCAGGTCTACCATCACGCCCGTCTCATTGACGGTCGCGCTTTGCCGTCCGCCACAGGCGGACAGGCTGAATAAGAGAGAAAAGGCCAGGAGGAAAACGGCCGTTGTCTGACGCCACATGTTTACCTTAGCTCCTTTTTGGTCAACCGACCAACCCGCCCCATTGTACCACAAGGAGAAGAGTGGAGATTGGAGATTGGAGAGTGGCGATTGGCGTATCTCCAATCTCCAATCTCTACCCTCTATCCTCTACCCTCTATCCTCTATCCTCTATCCTCCAACAGCGTCTTCGGCCAGGATTTTCTCCAGGGTGTCCGCCAGCAGGTCGGCGTCGGCGTGGGTGAAGACGAGGGGGGGCTTGAGTTTGATAACGTTGTGCAGCGGGCCGTCGGTGCTGAGAAGGATGCCTTCTTCCTTCATTCGCTCGACCACATAGCTCGCCTCCCAGGCGGCCGGTTCTAAGGTCTCCCGATCCGTCACCAACTCGATCCCGATGAACAGCCCCAGGCCGCGCACGTCGCCCACCAGAGGATAGCGCTCTTTGAGGGCGCTCAGGCGGGCAAGCAGATGGTTCCCGACGGCCAGGGCGTTTTGTTGCAGGTTTTCTTGTTGGATGATGTCGAGAACGGCCGTTCCCACCGCACAACTCACCGGATTCCCGCCAAAGGTATTGAAATACTCCATCCCATTGGCAAACGAGTCGGCGATGGCCCGCGTGGTCGCCACCGCCGCCAATGGATGACCGTTGCCGATAGGCTTGCCCATCGTCACGATGTCCGGCGTGACCCCCTGCGTCTCGAAGCCCCAGAAATGGCTGCCCACCCGGCCGAAGCCCACCTGCACCTCATCGGCGATGCACACCCCGCCAGCGGCGCGCACGGCGGCGAACGCCTGGCGCAAATAACCCTCCGGCAGCACAATCTGCCCGCCACAGCCCAACACCGACTCCACAATAAACCCGGCGAGGGAAGAAGTTTTAACCGCGGAGAGCGCGGAGGGCACGGAGGGGGAAAGAGAAACTCCGCGTTCTCCGCGCCCTCCGCGGTTT
>CAYONK010000493.1:0-4008 GCA_964405285.1 uncultured Ardenticatenaceae bacterium | reverse complement strand
CATCGTCACCCACAACATGCAGCAGGCGGCTCGCGCTTCTGACTACACCGCATTTTTTAACATGGGTGAAGATCGCGCTGGCTATCTTGTGGAGTATAATGATACCAACAGCCTCTTTACAAACCCGAAGCATGAGCTGACCGAACAATACATCACAGGCCGTTTTGGCTGATGGTGTAGGAGGAGACCACGATGTTACGAGAACATTTTGACCGCGAACTGGCGCAGCTTGACGAAAAGATCTTGCGCCTGGGCAATGCGGTGGAGGAGAACATCTTACTCGCCATCGCCGCTTTGCAGAAGCGCGACATGGACGCTTCACGCCGCCTGATTGAGTTTGATGATTGGATCAATGAGCAGCGAATTGAGATTATGATGGGCTGCTTCACCCTGATCGCCACGCAGCAGCCGACCGGCCCGGATATGCGGTCGCTGGCGGCGACAATTAGCATTGCCGGGGAGTTGGAGCGCATCCACGATTATGTGAAGGGCATCGGCAAAATCAGCCTGACGCTGGGCGAGCGTTCGTTGCTAGACCAGGTGGTGGAGCCGCTGTTGCGCATGGCGGAGGTGACGAGCGGGATGTTGGGGCAGGCTTTGGCCGCCTTTGCCGCGAAAGATGCCGATCTGGCCCGCAGCCTGCCCGCGCAGGATGATGAGGTGGACGCGCTTTATACGGAGATCTCCCACACCCTGGCGATGACGGTGACGGACGAAAACGTGACGTATGAGAAGGCCAACCTGGTGCAATGGGCCGTACACAATCTGGAGCGTTCGGCCGATCGGGTGATCAATATCTGTGAGTGGGTAGTGTATAAGGCGACGGGCAAGTATGTGGAGCTAGACAGTGAATATGAAGCGCCTCCGGCGTTGCCTGTTGCCTGATCCTGATGCAATCACTTGGGTAAGAAGCCGGGTCTCTGCCAGAGACTCGGCTTTTTTGTTTTGGGGGATTCGGGCTGGGTGGGCATTCATCTGCCTGATGCCTGATAGCCGTAATAGAGGCGATATTCTGCGGAATACCGAAGACGAATTAACGAACAGAGGTGCTGAGTGGGTCTACTCTTGGTGTATAATCCCGCTTATGGACTTTCCAGACCTGGATTTCTCGCAATTCACTATCTTGGCGGCAGATGATACGGCCTCTAATTTGACCATTGTCGCCACTTACCTGAGCCATATGGGGTTTCAGGTGCTGACGGCGGACAACGGCCGTTGCACCCTCGAGCTGGCCCAAGAACACCACCCCAACCTCATCCTGCTCGACGTGATGATGCCCGATCTGGACGGCTTTGAAACCTGCCGCCTCCTGAAACAAGACCCGCAAACGGCCGACATCCCGGTCATCTTCATGACTGCCCTCTCCAACGTCGAAGACAAAGTACAAGGCTTTCAGTCCGGCGCGGTGGATTACGTTACCAAGCCATTGAGCAAACGGGAATTAAGCGCCCGCATCACCACCCATCTGCGCAACCAGGTTCTTACCCGCAGCTACAAACAACACGCCATCTACCTGGAGACCAGCAGCACCCTCGGCAGGCAAGTCACCTCCATTCTAGACATGGACCATTTGCTCAAAGAGACGACGCGCTTGATCCAATCTCGCTTTCTATATTATTGCGTCATGATCTGGCTTAAAGAGCCGGAAGCGCCGGAACTACGCCTGCGCGCCTTGTCCGGGCGCGACGGCGCAGTCCTTCCCGGAGGCGAAATGACAATTCCGGCGGACGCTCACCAGAGCATCATCGCTGGCGTCTGGCGCAGCGGCAACTACTACCTCTCCCCAGACGTGCGCCAGGATTCAACCTATCTGTCCGTTGCATCGCTTCCGCACACCCGGTCAGAATATGCCATCCCACTGCAGGTGGGTTCGCACCGGATCGGCGTGTTGGACGTGTTAGACGACAGGATAGACGCCTTCGATGAAGAGGATCGGAACGTGCTGCGGTTACTGGCTGATCAATTGGCCATCGCCTTGCAAAATGCGCTCTCCTACGGCCGTTTAGCCCAATTCAACCAGCGACTGGAACAAGAAGTAGCCAGACGCACCGCTGACCTTCAGGCTTCTAACGCCCAACTGGCCCAAATTGATAAAGCAAAATCAGACTTTATCAACGTCGCCTCACACGAACTCTTCACTCCTATCGCCCTCATCAAAGGGTATGGCCAGATTCTAGCCGACAATCCAGACATCCGGGCAGACGAACAGCAAGCGCGCATTGTGGATGGCATCAATCGCGGCGTGCAGCGCCTGCACGAAATTGTGGAAAGTCTGCTGGATGTGGCCCGGATTGACAACGCCGAAGTCCATCTATATATCCAACCGATCTCCCTGTTTTCCATCTGGCAGCAGATCGCTTTTCAGATGGCTTCCTCGTTGCAAGAGCGACAGATTCAACTGACGCTGCATCCCGCGTTAGCGGAATTGGGCCTGGTGGAAGGGGATGCCGAAGCGCTGCACAAAGCATTTCTGCACCTGCTGGTGAACGCGATCAAATATACGCCGGATGGTGGGCAGATTGTGGTAAACGGCCGTTTCCCCACCCCAGACCGCGTCGAGGTCAGCATTCAAGACAATGGCGTTGGCATTAACCCGGCCGACCACGAGGCGATTTTCAGCAAATTCTACCAGACCGGCCCGGTCCACCTGCATTCGACCGGCAAAACAAAATTCAAAGGGGGCGGCCCCGGCCTCGGCCTGGCCATCGTCCACGGGCTGATCGCCGCCCACCGGGGAAAAATCTGGGTCGAAAGCCCCGGCTACGATGAGGCTGCCTGCCTCGGCAGCACCTTTATCATCCAACTGCCGCGTTACCAGATTGAGGCAGTGTGAGCGTCGAGGGTATCCCATGAGCCTGTTAATTTTGTCGGTGGCGGCGGTGATAACGGCCGTTTTCGCCATCCGGGGTGAAGCCAAACCCAAACGTACCCAGGTTTACATCTTCAAACCAACCACCACCATCCTCATCATCCTGATCGCCCTGACCGGCGGCAGCGTTGTCCCGCCGCCCTATCAGGCGCTCATCGTCGTCGGGCTACTCTTCTGCCTGGGCGGCGACGTGCTGCTGATGCTGCCGCCGCGCTACTTCATCTTTGGCCTGGTCAGTTTTCTCATCGGCCACCTGCTCTACGTCGCCGCTTTCGTCGCCGACGCCGGGTTTACCTTTTCCTGGTGGGGGCTGCCCTTGCTGCTGTTTGGCCTTGTAATCTACCGGCTGTTGCACGCCCATCTCGGCCGGCTGCGCGGGCCGGTCATCGCCTACATCCTCATCATCTTACTAATGGCCTGGCAGGCATTGGGGCGCTGGAGCGCAGCGCCAACAACCGGCGCGCTGTTAGCGGCCAGCGGCGCGCTCTCCTTCGTCGCTTCCGACGCGGCGCTGGCCCTGGACCGTTTTCGGGCGCGGTTCCGTCATGCCCGGCTGGTTGTGTTGAGCAGCTATTGGCTGGCGCAATGGCTCATCGCCCTATCCATTGGGGGCTACCTGCGTCTGGCTGGCTAAACAAAGAAGGCCCGGTCTGTTGACCGGGCCTCATACAATAGAATCTTGTGCAAACTCGCACTAAAACGTGTTGAATTGAACTAACTTTCTGCTAACTACCACTTGGCTGATGGCTAACTTGGTACAGCCACCGATTTCACCAGGTTTGTGTTGGTCGGAGGTTTTTTAAGCATACCCGACCCATTTTGAGGCTGCTACTGTTAGCCGGTACGTATTGCATTCTGAATTATCGATACGCGCCTCCTCATTCGAACTCTGAGTGAATCTTATCTTGGCAAAGTAGGTTAACCTGACGACATCATACAAGGTTTTGCTGCGCGGCGTCAATAGTACCTTAATCTCCAGCCTCCGAAAGTCCAAAATGGTTTTTGAACGCCCCTAATCATCATCCGGCGGGGTAGCGGTGGGCAAGGGCGGAACGGCCGTTGGCGTAGGCGCCGGTTCGATGATGATCAACGTGGTCGTCTCGGCGAAATTGTTCCGGTTTGGGTCGCCGCCGCTGATG
>CAYONK010000492.1:0-4009 GCA_964405285.1 uncultured Ardenticatenaceae bacterium | reverse complement strand
GCTACGTCTACGAGCAAGACAACGCCCAATGGTTCCGCACCACCGCCTTCGGCGACGACAAAGACCGGGTGCTGGTCAAATCCAGCGGCGAACCCACCTACCGGATGCCCGACATCGCCTACCATTGGGACAAAGCGCAGCGCGGCTTCGACCTGGTGGTGGACATCTTCGGGCCAGACCACCACGCCACCGCGCCGCAGGTGTTGATGGGCGTGCAGGCGTTGGGCTATGATACCGCCTTCGTCCGCACCGTGCTGCACCAGATCGTCTACCTCTATCGCGGCGGGGAGATGGTAAAGATGAGTACCCGCGCCGGGGAATTTGTCACCCTCGATGAGTTGGTGGACGAGGTTGGCCCGGACGCCATCCGCTATTTCATGATCTCCCGCTCTGGCAACAGCCCGATTGATTTTGACATGGACCTGGCGGTGGAGCAGTCGGACAAAAACCCTGTCTACTACATCCAAAACGCCCACGTGCGCTGCGCCGGTATCTTCCGCAAGTGGGCCGAAGCGGGGCATGACCCGAACGCGGACCAGGAAGGCGACCTCAGTTTGCTGACCCACGAGAATGAACTAAATTTCTTGCGCAAGGCGTTGGAGTTGAGCAATATCCTGGAATTAGTGGTGAAAGAGTCGGAGCCGCATCACCTGACTTTTTATGCGTATGAGTTGGCGGCGCTGTTCCACCCGGCGTATGAGACGTGTCGGGTGCTGCATTCGGAGGTAGAACGGCCGTTGCAACTCGCCCGCCTCCGCTTCTATCGCGCCGCCCAGCAACTTTTCGCCCGCGTCTTAGACCTGATGGGCATGAGCGCCCCAGAGGTTATGTAAGAGAGGATAGAGATTGGAGATTGGAGATTGACCAATCTCCAATCTCTAATCTCTACTCTCTACTCTCCAATCTCCCCAAAAAGGACAAACAGCATGGCAATTAAAGCAGACAGTTGGATTCGGCGGATGGCTTTGGAACATCGGATGATCGAGCCATTTGTAGACGGGCAGGTGCGCGATGGCGTCATCTCCTATGGGCTTTCTTCCTATGGTTACGACATTCGGGTCACCGATGAGTTTAAGATTTTCACCAACGTCCATTCGGCCGTGGTAGACCCGAAGGATTTCAACCCTAAATCGTTCGTGGATTTTCGCGGCGATATTTGCGTCATCCCCCCGAATTCCTTTGTCCTGGCGCAGACGGTGGAGTATTTTCGCATCCCGCGCGACGTTCTCACCGTCTGTCTGGGTAAATCCACCTACGCCCGCTGCGGCCTGATCGTCAACGTCACCCCGTTTGAGCCGGAGTGGGAGGGATATGTGACGTTGGAAATCTCCAACACCACGCCGCTGCCCGCCCGCATCTACGCCGGAGAGGGTATCGCCCAGGTTCTCTTCTTCCAATCGGATGAGATTTGCGAGACTTCTTACGCGGACCGCAAGGGGAAATACCAAAACCAGCAAAGCATCATGTTGCCACGAATTTAGGTCCATAACGCGACTCCTTGTTACGCAGGCTCTACTGACCTAAAGCGGTACAATAAAGAGGTGGACTCTGGCGTTTTTTGCTTTACCTCTGGTTGGGTCATCCACCCTACGCTCGACTGGATGTAATTTCGCCAGTATCTATTGCCCGTATTCGGCAATCCGCATTTGACAACCCGTAAGTCGCCACTTTTGGTGAACACCTACGAAAAACAGGATACGGACTCCCGGTCACGGGTCAATAATTTTCTGCCCGGAGGAAAGAGATGCAATTCGATCTATTTGAAGAAAGACCCCATTATTACACTTCACTGGATGAGTTGATCGCCGTCATGATGCAGATGACCGACGACCCCCTGGCCGATGCCGGGACCAACGTAGTCATCTGCCGGGGCAACCCCAAAGCGAAAATTATGATCGTCGGCGAAGCGCCAGGGCCGGAAGAAAACAAGGTGGGCAAGCCGTTTGTCGGCCGGGCCGGGCAACTACTGGACCAAATTTTAGAGGCGGTGAACCTGGACCCGGAGCAGGATGTGTTCATCAGCAATTCCGTCTTTCGCCTGCCGCCAGGGCCGGCCGGACAAAACTTCCGCAAGCCGACCACTGAGGAGATCGAATACTACAAGCCTTATCTGCTGGAGATTATCCGGCTGGTGGACCCGGCCATCATTTTGCTGACGGGCAACGTGGCGACCCAATCGCTGCTGGGGCTGACCGGGATTACGAAATTGCGGGGCGAGTGGCGGGAGTGGAACGGCCGTTACGTCATGCCCATCTTCCACCCCTCCTACCTGCTGCGCAACCCCGTCCGCACCCCCGACGGCCCCAAAGCGCTCACCTGGAAAGACATCCGGGAAGTGCGCCGCAAATACGATGAGCTAACCGCCCGCCCATGACCCATTCCGACAAAGCCGCCCTACGCGGCGAACCGGGCTATGTCTGGCGCTCCGGCCAGGAGCGGCGGCTGGCAATGATCCGCCAATGGGTGGAGCTAGAAGGCGCGGTCATTCTGGACAACGGCTGCGGCCTGGGAACCTACCTGAGCGCCTTCGCCCCCTTCACCCCCCATCGCTTCGGTCTGGAACTGGAGCATGACCGGGCCGTCCAGGCCATTCCCACTGCCGCCGGAATCGCCCAGGCGGTAGGCGAGCAGCTCCCCTTCGCCGCCGAAACTTTCGATTTTGTCTTCAGCAACGAGGTGATCGAACACGTCACCGACGACGCCATTTACGCCGCCGAGATGGTGCGGGTGACGAAGCCGGGCGGCCGTATCCTCCTCTTTTGCCCCAATCGCTGGTATCCGGTGGAGCAGCACGGCATCTACTGGCGTGGCGAATACAAATTCGGCAACATCCCCCTGGTGAACTATCTGCCAGATGTGTGGCGCGACCAACTGGCCCCCCATGTGCGGACCTACACCTGGGGCAAGCTCTGGCGGCTCTTTGCCGGACAGCCGGTGCGTCTGCTCCATCACGGCCGCATCTTCGGCGGCTACGACAACATCGAACGGCGGCTGCCCCGCCTGGGCAAAAGCATTAAGAAGGCGCTGTACGCGGCAGAAAAAACGCCTTTCGCCGTTTTGGGCCTCTCTCATTTGCTTGTTTTGGAGAAGACATAGAGGTTTTTCTACTCAACTGCGCCCCATCTAGTTGACTTTGGTATAACCATTAGTTATACTCTCGCTTATGAAAACAGCAATTTCTGTCCCTGATGAATTGTTTGAACAGGCTGAACGGGTTGCCGATCAGTTAAAAATGAATCGCAGCCAGTTTTATGTGGCAGCGCTACGCGAGTATTTACACAAATGGGACTCGGATAGCATCACAGCCGCTTTCAACGAGGTCTATGCCACAGAATCCTCTGAACTTGATCCCGCGCTTCTGCAAATGGCGCTACTCTCGTTAGATGAAGATGCCGGATGGTAGAGCGAATATACCAGGGCGATATATGGTGGGCAGATCTACCTGATCCGCGCGGATCAGAGGCCGGTTTTCGCCGTCCGGTAATCGTTGTGCAACAAAACTCTATCAATCGCAGCCAAATTCAAACCGTGATTTGTGTGCCACTAACCAGTAATATGCGCCTTGCGTCTGCCCCAGGTAATGTCGTTATGGATAAAGCGCATACAGGTCTGGCGAAAGATTCGGTAGCAAATGTGTCACAAGTCATTGCTTTGGATAAGCGGTTTTTTCTGGAATATGTTCAATCTGTTTCTGATACATTGCTGGCCGAAGTGCTAGATGGTATTGAATTCATGCTTGGTCGTTGAATTGTGATTTACGTAGACATTTCAGCGGCCGTTCACAGCCGGGCGGGGTTGGGGCGGTATGCGGAGCGGTTGGCGGGGGCGCTGCTCGAGGCGCAGCCGGGGCGCTTTGGTTTGTTTTATAATCGGGGGAGCAACGGCCGTTTTCCCCCCTCTCTCCCCTCAACCACCCCCACCCGCCACGTCAGTCTGGGCTACAAACCCTGGCGCTCGCTCGTCCTGGCCGGGCAAATGGCCGGAGTCGGCTTCAATCGGCTGGTCCCTG
>CAYONK010000491.1:0-4022 GCA_964405285.1 uncultured Ardenticatenaceae bacterium | reverse complement strand
TACGACAATTCCGCCAGACGGCCGAGGAGAAGCGACAGGAGGCGTTGAGCGCCTACCTGGACGACGCTTTGCCGCCGCGCCAGCGCGAGGCGTTCGAGCGCTTGCTGGATGAGGACGCCGAACTGCGCCGCGCATTGACGGCGCAGCGGCGCATCCGCCAGCAGATGTTGCGCCTGCCGCAGCGGGCTGTGCCGCGCAGCTTCACCCTGGACCCGGCCCTCTATGGCCCGCCGCGTCCAGAGCGACTGGCCCAGGCGTACCCCGTTTTGCGGGCGGCGACGGCGCTCACGGCCGTTTTCCTCCTCATCATCCTGGGCGCCAACCTTTGGACCGGGCCGGGTATGGGGGGCGCGGATATGGTTTCGATGGCCGAGCCAATGCCGGCGGCGGCCCCCTTGTTTGAAGCAGCGGAGATGGAACAGGAGATGGTGGCGGAAACGGCCGTTGCTGAAGATGTTGTTGTCGAATCTTTTGCCCTGGAAGCCTTGCCCACCGATACAGCGCGGGTGATCACGGAAGAAGCGGAGCTAGAGATCGTGGTGGAGGTTGAGCCAGAGATGGCGGTGGCCGGGGCGATGGCTGAAGAGAGCGCCGAGTTGCCCCCAGAGGCGCAGCTTGCTCCGCCTGCGGACGCTTTCCCGGCCCCGGTTCCCACCATGTTGCCAGACGCAGAGCGCAAAGAAGCCGTCTCTGAGGTTGCAGCGCCCGAACCCGCATTTTCTAACGGGCAATGGTTATTACTTGCTATCGGCGGCTTGTTCTTGCTCCTGCTCGTCCTCACTTTGTTTGCTCGTCGTCGTCTACTCTAAATCAGCCCCTATGGATGGCTTTGCCTTCTGCCCGCAATGCGCCGCGCCGCTGGAAAGCCGCCTGATCGGCGGCAAGCAGCGGCCGACCTGCCCGGCCTGCGGCTTTATCTATTTTGCCGATCCGAAGGTGGGGGTGGGGGTACTGGTGGTGGAAAACGGCCGTTTGCTCCTCACCCGCCGCGCCATGAACCCGGAAAAGGGGAAATGGAGCCTGCCCGCCGGTTTTGTGGACAGAGGAGAGGATCCGCGGGAAACGGCCGTTCGTGAAGCCCGCGAAGAAACCGGGCTGGAAGTGACCATCGGTGGCCTGGTGGATGTTTACTACAACCCGCCAGGGCAGGGTGGCGCCTCCATCTTCATCCTCTATCGGGCCAGCTGCATTGGCGGCCACCTACAAGCGGGCGACGACGCCGCTGATGCCCGCTTCTTCTCCCTGAACGATTTGCCCGAACTCGCCTTCGCCAGCACGCAGGACGCGGTGCGGCGGCTGTTGACGTAAGCCGTATTCCGTGTGCCGTGTGCCGTAAGCCGTAAGCCGTAAGCCGACCACGGACCACAGTCACACGTCCTGCCACTCGCTGTCTGCCCCCGGCCAATCTATGATGGCGTGGCGTTGGATGACAAGCAAACGGCCGTTTTCATCCCGTAAGCCAACGCTGCTTAGATCCCACCATTCGGCCGTGCCCGTCAGTTGGCGGCCAGAACGCAGGGTCAGCGAGATCGTCTCTTTCGTTCGCAGGGCGCGGGCGATGTAGAAGGTGAGGAATTTGCGTGGACGAGCGTTGTGCCATTGGAACTCTTCTAACGGCCGGCCGTAATAGTCGGCCAGTTTTGCCACCAGTTCCTCGTCGTGGATCGGACGGTATTGCTTTTCAGCCAGGTTAACGGCCGTTGGTTTTTCCAGGCCCAGCGCATGGGCGATGTCCAGCGTGTAGGTTCCGCCCTGTCTGGCGCGTAAGTAGCGCAAATGATCGCTCAGGCTCATGCCGCCTCCTCCACCACGCCTGGGGCAACTTGATAGTAAGCCAGGGCCAGCTTGTAGAGGGTTGTCTCGCTGCCGTCTGCCTGCTGGATGGTGATGGTGTAAGGACTAAAGCCGATGATCCGGCCGGTGAAGATGGTCTCATCAAACAAGGTAAAGGTGACTTCGTCCCCCGCTTCCTGGCGCGCCTGAAGATAACCGAACTCAAATTCATCTACTCCTTCTGGCACGGTGGCGCGCTCGCGCCGGGTTCCGGGGGGGCGTTCGCCAAGTTGCCGCACTCTTTGCGCTTTGACGTCCTTTTCGTAGGTTTTGAGTAATTGACGCGCTTCTGTGAAGGTGAGTTGGTCCAGGGGTTTGCCGTGGTGTGCGATAACGGCCGTTTCCTCAAGCCCCAGTTTGTTGATCAGTGCGTTGAGGTGAGCCAATTGCCCTTCTGTAGCCAGTTGTGGTGGCTGTGGCGACTTCCCCTGTCTCTTTTCCGGTTCTGGAGCGGAGGTGAGTGGGGTTTCTGCCCTCGCCTGTGGCGGTTTGGCTGGCCGGGCCGATTTTGCCTGAGGCGGTTCTGGCTTCGCCTTCGGGATGGGATCAGACTGGAATTTGATCTCCGCTTTGTTGACGAAAAGCGCTTTGGCCAGTCGCTCCAAATCAGCCATTTTCACCTGTTCGCCCGCTTCGTAGGCGTAGATGTTTTTGGCAGGGATGCCGCTTTTTGCCGCCAACTGCTTCACTGTCAGGTTTCGTTGCTTCCTAAGTTCCCAGAGATTGTTGCTCATAGTTACCTCCTCCAATCAACTGTAGCAAAAAATTGACCAGATGCGAAAAAAACCGGGGTTGGTTAGCCGGACCAACGGCCGTTACGCTAATTTAATGCAAAACAGGTGGACTACCTATTTGTATCGTTTCCCGCCAGATAAAAGTTGGCATAACTTTTTGCTGAAGTGATATGATGACAACCAAAACAACTTCCGCTGGCTCCCCCTGGCGGACGCCGCTCGCCTGCGATGGGGATAGGTTGTGGTCGGCGGCGGTGGCAAAACGGCCGTTCCCGACCGCTTTACATCCCCAAACCAAAAAGGACGCAGCGAAACTTGCCGCGCCCTTTTTGGTTTGGGGAAATATGGGAATGGGGGTAACGGCCGTTTTACGCCGCCATCTCACCCGCCAACAACTCTGGCAGCAGCCCGACCCGCTCGTTAAACGCATCAATCAGCGCGTCCAACTCATCTACGTGGCCGTGAATGCTCGTCCAATAATTGTGGTCATACCACTGCGCCTGGATTTCTTCATAGGTTTTGCCTTGCTGTTCTACCCAGGTGAAATACTTCAGGTTATGCACTCGCTTTCGGTCGGTGTAGGTCAATTCCTGCATGCCGTCCGTCGTCTCGCCGAGCAGATAGCGCTGGAATGCCCCGGCCGCGTCTAACTGCGTGAATGGACCCAACTCCTCGGTCAGTTCCACCAGACGGCTGGCATACATCTCCATTGAATCGGTGGCGACGGTGATCATCACGTCATTGCCATCCATCTCGTAGTATTTGGCCGTCTTGATGGCTGCCAGCACGTTCGCCACGCTGGAGATGCCCAACAGCGGCAAATCGGCCACCAGCGCCGGGTCCACGCCCTGGCTGATCAGGTACTCCTGCCCGGCCGGTTCGCAGAAGAGACGAATCAGGGCCATAGTTGCTTCGTCATCAATCGCCGTCACGATGTCGGTGTTTTTGACGTTGTGAATCCAGGGCACATGCTTGTCGCCAATGCCCTCAATGCGGTGCGCCCCGAAGCCATTGTTGAGCAGCGTCGGGCATTGCAGCGCCTCGCTGGCGACGATCTTGCTGTGGGGGAATTGCTCTTTCATGAAGTCGCCGCAGGCGATGGTGCCGCCGGAGCCGGTGTTGGAGATGGTGGCGCGGAAGCGGTCGCCTTCACCCATCACTTCGCTCAGGGCTTCCATCATGGCGCGGCCGGTCACTTCATAGTGCCAGAGGTAGTTGCCAAACTCCTCGAACTGGTTGAAGATGACCAAATCTTGCCCGGAGCGGCGCAGTTCCCAACATTTGTCGAAGATTTCCTTGACGTTGCTTTCCGAGCCGGGGGTCTTGATCGTCTCGCCGGCCACTTTGGCCAGCCATTCAAAGCGCTCTTTGCTCATGCCTTCGGGCAGGATGGCGATGGATTCGCAGGCCAGCAAATTGGAATCGTAAGCGCCGCCGCGGCAGTAGTTGCCGGTG
>CAYONK010000490.1:0-4056 GCA_964405285.1 uncultured Ardenticatenaceae bacterium | reverse complement strand
GCCGCCAGGTAGGCCAGCACTTCTTCCAGCCCCTCATAGCGCTGCCGCAGTTCGTCAAAAAGGGGCGTAACCGTGAACCCGGCAACAGCGTCGTTCAGCTCCTTAACCCGCCCTTGCAATTCCCGCTGCCAATGGGGCAGTTGGCGCATAATCCGCTGCAATAGCTCCTGCAACTCCTGAATTTGTGTCTCGATCTCTTTTTGCGCTTCCGGCGACAGCTTCATGAAATCGTCGGGGCTGATCACCTCCCGATTGCGCAGCGGGGCAAAAGCGAACCCGGCTGGCGTGCGGATGAAAGCGATGTCCCTCGCCTGAGATTGCTCTTTTAGATTGTCGAGCGCCTCAACCTCTTTTTGGCGGAACTCCTCTTCGATGGTTTTGCGCTGGTTTTGGTACTCGTCGCTGGTGAAGGCGGCCGGCAGCACAGTGTAAAGAGCTTCCATCAATTGTTCCATGTCTAGCCGCAGTTGCCCGGCCCGCCCGGATGGCAGACGGAGGGCGCGCGGTTTGTGGGGCTGTTCAAAGTTGAAGATATAGCACCAATCGTCAGGAGTGGCGTTATCGGCCGCTTTTTGTTGCAGATATTGTTGCACGGCGGTGAACTTGCCTGTGCCGTTGGGACCGAGGGCGAAGAGGTTGAATCCGTCATGCTGAATGCCGATGCCAAACCGAATGGCGGCAATGGCCCGCTCCTGGCCGATGATGTCGTCCAGGTCGGGCAAATCGGCGGTGCTGGAAAACTGGAATTGCTGGGGGTCACAGGTCTGCCGCAAGGCTGACGCATCTAAAGACTGGGGGGTGGACATAGCTGTCTCCGAGTTATGAAAAATTCGTCAGGTCTGTTGCTCTCATTTTTCTGCTTCGCCGCGAATGATGAAGGTGGAGCAGCCTGCGCCACGCAGCACCTTTTCGGCGACACTACCATAGACCCAGCGGCCGACTCCGGAACGGCCGTGGCTGGACATGGCGATCAAATCAACCTCGTTCTCTTGCGCATAGTCAATAATAGATTCGGCCGGTGAACCGACCACGCACTTCACGTCCACTGGTAAATCGCCAACGGGCAGGCAGTTGAGCAATTGGCTCAGGTAAACTTTGGCGTTGTCGCGCTCAATGTTGTCTACCTGTTCCAGCACCTGCTCCAGGGCGATGGTTTCGATGGCGAGATAGGCGGGTTGGATGACGCGCAAGAAGGTGAGCCGGGCGTTGATGGCTCTGGCCAGGGGGAGGATGGGGGTGAGGATTTGTTCGGCCAACGGTGAGCCATCGAGGCAGATGAGGATGTGGCGGAAGGTGTCGAGAGGAGGGCTGTTTTCTGGCTGGCGGACGATCACGTTGGCGCAGCACGCCTGGCGTAATACTTTTTCGGCGACGCTGCCATAGACCCAACGGCCGAATCCGGAACGGCCGTGGCTAGACATCACGATCAGGTTGATCACCTGTTTTTGGGCGTAGGAGATGATGCTTTCGGCAACGGGGCCGGTTTGCACGGCAACGGCCGTTGGCACGCCCACCTCCGCCCGCTGTCTCTCAACCTCCTCCAGATAACGACGCGCCTCTTCTTCACTATAGTTCAAAGTTTCCGCATAAAGCACAGGGTCAATAGCCATGACCAATGGCGGGACGACACGAAATAAATGAACGGCACAAGGGGTATCGGCAGAAAGCGCTTTGGCAATGGTGAAGGCAGGGGAAATTGCTCTTTCGGCCAGAGTAGAACCATCAAGCGGCAGCAACAACCGGTGACAGACAAACATTTCTGACCTCCTATCCCATCGCGCCCGGAGCGCCTCGCTCCAGACGCGCCAATGCTCTAAACTAAAGCGTAATGCAATTATTCCAGCCTTAGAAGTGAGTAATGTCATGAGAGGAGTTGATAAAGCTCACAACCGGACGCCCGGACGCCCGTACGCCCACACGCCAATTCCCCGCTACCTTCACCGGAGATGATGCCCGGCAGATTAGCCAACACAGATACGCGGAACAGACGCTGGTCTAAGAGGTTGGATGATTTGCCAAACAATCGCTATACTTACGCTCATGTCATCATTACGTATTCTCCTCGTTGACGATCATGAAGTTGTCCGTTTAGGGTTGCGCAGCCTGCTCGACCATCATCCTAATTTTGAAGTGATCGGCGAAGCCGCCGCCGAAGCAGAGGCCGTGCAGAAAGCGCTCGACCTTGAGCCGGACATTGTTTTAATGGACATTCGTTTGGCGGGTGGCAGCGGCGTAGACGCCTGCCAACAAATCACCGCGGCAAACGGGAACATCAAAGTTGTGATGTTGACCTCCTACGCGGAAGATGAAATGCTTTTTGCCGCGATTCGGTCGGGTGCAGCCGGATACGTGTTGAAACAGGTGGGCAGCAACGATCTGATCCGAGCCATCGAAGCAGCCTCTCGCGGCGAAGCCACCCTCGACCCATCCTTGACACAGCGCGTTTTTTCTGAAATTCGCCATTCCATCCAAAAAGAAGAGGCTGCGGCGTTTGGCGACCTGACGGCGCAGGAAATGCAAGTCCTGGCGCTCATCGCCGAGGGCAAGACCAATCGCGAGATAGCCAGCGCTTTGTTCCTGAGCGAGGGCACAGTGCGCAACTACGTCAGCAGCATCTTGTCCAAACTCGGCGTGTCTAATCGGGCAGAAGCGGCCGCTTACGCTATCCAGCATCATCTGAAAGATTATTTATAAAGGCGCGATCCTCAGCCATAGCCAGATGTGGTATCCATTGTGAGTACAGAGAGTTCAGAGCTACCGCTTGAGCAAGAAGGCATTCGTGCCCGATTAGCCCAACAAAATCGCCAGCTTTCAGCCTTAAATGAGGCAGCGCTGACTATTGCCGCAGAGCTATCTCTGGACAAGGTGTTAGAGAAGATCGTTGACCTGGCCCGCGATTTGATCGGCGCACAATATGCCGCGATAGGCGTACCGAATGCTGAAGGATACCTGGAAACCTTTGTTCATAGCGGGATGCCTACGGAAGTAGCCAGGCGCATCCCCCATCTGCCACAAGGCCACGGTTTATTAGGTCTGCTGATTGAAGATCCTCGGCCAATTCGCATCCCCCGCATCGCTGATCATGCACGCTCTGTGGGCTTTCCGCCGGATCACCCTGGCATGGAAAGTTTTCTTGGTGTGCCGGTGAAGGCTGGCTCGACTGTTTTAGGCAATCTTTACCTGACGAATAAGTTAGATGCCATAGAGTTTTCCGCAGAAGACCAGAGTATGGTTGAACTGCTGGCCGCCCATGTCGCGGTCGCCATCCAAAATGCACGCCTGTATGAACAAGTGGGCCGACTGGCTATTGTGGATGAGCGGGCGCGTATTGGTATGGATTTGCACGATGGCGTTATCCAGTCTATCTATGCGGTTGGCCTTATTCTGGAGTCTACCCGTCTGGAAATTCAGAAGAGCAACGTAATGGCTGCGGACAGTTTGTTGGAAAATGCCATCGTTAGCTTGAATGATACCATTCGCGACATCCGCAATTTTATCCTCGATTTACGACCGCATCGCTTTAGCGGAAATTTGGAGCAGGGTTTGTCGCGGTTGGTGCGAGAATTCCAGGCGAACACGATGGTTTCGGTGACGTTGTCTGTGCCGCCGGAAGTGGTGATGACGCTTTCGACGCCGGTGGTGCGGGCGATTTTCCTGACAACGCAGGAGGCGTTGGCTAATGTAGCCCGCCATGCGCGGGCCACTGAGGTGACGGTGATGGCCGACAATCATCCGCGCGGGGTGGAGTTGGTGATCACGGATAACGGCCGTGGTTTTGATGTTTCTACCATCCGGCAGGCTGTTGGGCATGGTCTGGCGAATATGCGCGCCCGCGCCGAAGATTTGCAGGGCACGTTCCGCATCAATTCAACGCCGGGCAAGGGGACTGTTATCCGGTTGACTTTTCCACTGCGCTAGATAAGTTGGCGCGAGGGGCAAACACAAGACATTATTGGGATTAACCTTGTGTCAAAATATCAATCCGCAGATTTCGCAGATTAACGCAGATTGAGCAGAAAAAATCTGTGGAATCTGCGTGAATCTGCGGATAAATGC
>CAYONK010000489.1:0-4061 GCA_964405285.1 uncultured Ardenticatenaceae bacterium | reverse complement strand
GAAAAAACGGCCGTTACCCTGGCCAGTGTGGACAGCGAATTGGAAACGGCCGTTAAAGCCCGCCTCGCCGGCCGCATCCAACAAATCATCGCCACCACCACCGAGCGCGAAGACCGGAACACCGCTCTGGATGCCGTCCGCGAAGAAGTGGTCAACAGCTTTATGGAAGAAGACCCGGCTAGTGACCCGAAATCTGTGCGGGAGATCATTGCCAAAGAGATTAAAACGGCCGTTCGCCACCAAATCCTCTACGAAGGTATCCGCCCCGACGGCCGCGACTACACCACCGTCCGCGAACTCTCCTCCGAGGTCAGCCTCAGCCCGCGCGCCCACGGCTCCGGTCTTTTCCGACGCGGCCAGACCCAGGTTCTCTCCATCGTCGCCCTGGGCACGATGCGCGAAGCGCAAAAATTAGACGGCCTCGCGCCCGAAGAGACCGAGCGCTACATGCACCACTACAACTTCCCGCCCTTCTCCACCGGCGAAACCTGGCCGCTGCGCGGTCCCAAACGGCGCGAAATCGGCCACGGCGCTCTGGCTGGCGCCGCCCTGCGCCCAATGATTCCTACCGAAGAAGAATTCCCCTACAGCATTCGCGTCGTCTCCGAGGTGCTTTCTTCCAATGGTTCCACCAGTCAGGCCAGCGTCTGCGCCTCCACCCTGGCCCTGATGGACTGCGGCGTGCCGATCAAACGACCGGTGGCCGGTGTGGCCATGGGGCTGATTAGCGACGGCGAAAAATATGCCGTGCTGACTGACATTCAGGGCATGGAAGACCACCTGGGCGACATGGACTTCAAAGTGGCCGGGACCAGCGAAGGGATCACCGCCATTCAGATGGACATCAAAATCAGCGGTCTCAGCACCGAATTGATGGCTCAGGCGCTAGAACAGGCGCGTGTTGGCCGCCTGCAAATCCTGGATTCGATGCTGGCCACCATCAGCGAACCGCGCACCGAACTCAGCCCCTACGCGCCGCGTATGCTGAGCGTCAAGATCGATCCCGACAAAATCGGCACGGTCATCGGCAAGGGTGGCGCGACCATCCGCAGTCTGGAGGAGACCTACGAAGTGTCGGTGGATATTCAGGAAGACGGCACGATTTACGTGGCCGGTGTGGACGGTCTGAAAGCGGAAGCGGCCGTTGAGGCCATTCAGCAAATGACCCAATCACCGGAACCGGGCATGATCTACACCGGCAAGGTTGTTCGCACGACTGACTTTGGCGCGTTTGTCGAATTCATCCCTGGCACGGACGGCATGGTCCACATTTCACAAATCTCCAGCGACCATTTGCGCAACGTCGAGGATGCCATCAAGGTAGGCGACGAGGTGATGGTGATGGTGACGGACATCACGCCGGATGGCAAGGTACGCCTGTCGCGCCGCGCCGTCTTGGAAGGTTGGAGTCTGGAAGAGGCCCGCGCCAGCGATAATCCGCGCAGCGGCGGCGGTGGCCGCAGTGGCGGCGGCAATCGCGGCGGCGGTTCAAGAGATGGCGGTTCCCGCGACGGCCGTTCCCGCGGCCCGCGTCGTTAAACAATAGAGATTGGAGATTGGAGATTGGCTCAATCTCTAATCTCCAATCTTCACCCAAACTCAGGAGACACACAAAATGAGCGCATATGAAAATGGTTCACAGTTTGAGGCGGACATCATCGCCGAGACGGAAAACTTCGCCATCTGGCGCAGCCAGGAAAGCGACGGCTTTATCTACCACGTGGAGATGGGCGGCATCACCATTCATCTGGCCCCGGAAGAGTGGGATGAGCTAATCACCCTCGTCAAAAGCGCGGCTTAACCCCACCCGGTGCGACGCACTTTATAGGAAACTATTCAACGCAAAGGCGCAAAGGAGCGAAGATGCAAAGAAAACAGGCTTTCTTTGCCCCTTCCCGACTTTGCGCCTTTGCGTTAAAAACAATCAGACCGTTATGGAACGAAACAACGGCGTCAGCTACACCCCCATGATCCGGGACATGGCCTCGGAAGACCGGCCGCGTGAACGTCTGATGCAAGTTGGGCCGGGCGGGGTCTCCTCAGCCGAATTGTTGGCCATCATCCTGCGCACGGGCGTGGGAGGCGAGAATGTGGTGCGTCTGGCGGAACGGCTGTTGGCGCAGTTTGGCTCGCTGCCAGGGTTGGCGCGGGCTTCGGTGGCGGAGTTAACGGCCGTTAAAGGCATCGGCCCCGCCAAAGCAGTCGAGATCAAGGCCGCGCTGGAAATCGGACGGCGGCTGATGGCCAGCGCCCCCGAAGAGCGCCCCCGCGTCGCTTCCCCGGCCGACGCCGCCAACCTGCTTATGTCGGAAATGATGTTTTTAGAACAGGAGCATTTGCGGCTAATTCTACTGGATACACGAAATCGCGTTCTCGGTACGCCCACCATCTACGTCGGCAGCCTCAACACCTCCGTCATCCGCGTTGGCGAACTGTTCCGGGCGGCGATTAAGGCCAATGCCGCCGCTTTCATCGTGGTCCACAACCACCCCTCCGGCGACCCCTCCCCTTCGCCAGAAGACGTTAACGTCACCCGCCAACTTGTCTCCGCCGGGAAGTTGCTGGACATAGACGTATTGGATCACATCGTCATCGGGCAGCAACGGTACGTCTCTTTGAAAGAGCGTGGATTGGGGTTTTGATGGCCGGGCAGACTGAATACCTGTTGAATGGGGCGCTGGGCGAACCTTTTTACGCCGCTTTGGGGGATAAGCAGCGGTTAACGGCCGTTGGCTGGATGAGTTGGTGGCTTTCCCCCGGCCCCGACGATCCCAATTGGAAAAATCGCACCCCCGTTTTCAGCAATTTCACCATAGATAACCGGCCGGTACAGCAGTTAAGCACCCCTTGGGGAACTCACGTCGGCGGGCTGTGGCAGCAAGTTCCCTCCGCGCCAGGCAACCGGTATGAATTGACGGTCGAAGGGCAGGCGTGGTCCAGCGACGACGCCACGCCGGGCAGCCGTTTTGAGGCCAGCGACGTCAATCTGCAAATCGGCCTGGACCCAACGGGTGGGGTGGACCCGGAAAGCCCGCTGATCATCTGGAGCGAGGCGGCGCAGCCGTTGAGCCAATGGCAAACGCTGCACCTGACGGCCGACTCCGAAGCGCCAATCATCACCATCTACCTGCGCTCTGCCCCGACGCGGCCAAAAAGACAGCAGAGCGTCTTCTGGCGCAACGCCTACCTGCGGCCAATCGGTCGGCACAAACGGAGCGTCAATATCGTCGGCGCGGGTGATACCCACATCAGCCTGACGCCGGAGCAGCCCCATCCGGGCGACAAGGTGCAGGTGACGCTCTCTTCGACCCGCGAACAGCAGCGGGTGGATTTGTTGGTGCAGGAGCCGGATGGGGGCTTAACGGCCGTTACTCCCCTCGGCCGCACCCTAGACCAGGAGCGCTTTGTCTGGCGCTATGAATTTCAGACCGAGGCGGATGGGCTGTATGAGGTTCGTTTCGTGGGGGATAAGGGGGCGCGCCTCTTGGCCTTGCGCCTGCTGCAAGTGGCCCGCGACGTACAGCTTGTGCCCAGCGACGCCGCCCGGCAAGCGTATAAGCGCGTCTATGTTTTGCTGCCGCCGACGGCCGATGTCCATTGGTTGGTGGCGGCAGCGCGAGGGGGATTTAACGGCCGTTACACCATCGGCTTCTCCGCCGACGACGCCGGTGTGGGAGATTTAGGTCATAAACACGTCCTGGCCGTCAACCCCCACCACTGGCCGGAAGTGCTGACAGTCGCCTGGTTTCAGCGCCATTACCCCGGCGTAAAGTTCACCCCCGTCGTCGCCAACAAGCCGGAAGATTTAGAAGCGTGGCTGCGCGGCTGGGCGGGAGAGTAATTCCCGTCCTCTCCAGTCTCAGTAGATCGAAAAACTGACCCGCAGCTTGACGCAGATTGAACAGAAAAAATCTATGGAATCTGCGTGAATCTGCGAGTAAATGCTTATTACCGATAATGTCTAATGGATGAGTTTTCGATCTATTAAATCTATCGAGTCCATTTCAATCTTGCAACTGCCGCTTCAACGCTTGCGCCGCCAGAGCGTAGCCCCCATCGCC
>CAYONK010000488.1:0-4064 GCA_964405285.1 uncultured Ardenticatenaceae bacterium | reverse complement strand
TCCCGTTTGCTAGAAAAGATAGCCGCTCTGCTGGAAGAGGGGCATCTCTTCATCAACGCCCCGGCCGGGTATGGCAAAACGATGCTGCTGCAAAGTTTGCAGACGGAACGGCCGCACACCTACCTTATCCCCCTCAGCCCGGCCGACAGCGATCCGGCCGTCCTTCAAGAGCGGTTAGACGGATTGCGCCAGCCGGAAAACAGCCTCCTGCTGGACGACGCCCACCATCTGTTGACCGCCGACGGGGCGATCCATTGGCTGCAAAAGCAGATGCGCCAACCCCGCCCCCGCTGGGTGTTGGCCGGACGCCAGCCCCTCTTCCCGCCCACCGATCTGGCGCTGTATGGCCCAATCCGGCAGCTCAACATGGCCGACCTGGCCTTCAATGAGCGAGAAGCGCAACTGTTGTTGGGCGACCGGCGGCCAGAACTGGACGAATGGCGACGACGGCTGGAGGGCTGGCCGTTGGGGCTGGGCTTGCTGAAAAACCTGGGCGAAGTCGCCAATCCGCAGCCCATCGCCGAGCGGCAGTTGTTCGCCTACCTGACGGAGCAGTTGTTCGCCGCCCTTCCGCCCGATTTGCGCCGCTTTATGGCGGTCACGGCCGTTCCCCTCACATTCACCCCTGCCCTGGCCGCCCGCCTGCTGCCCGGCAGCGACCCGGAAGCTGTTATCCAAACTCTGTTGGAACGCAATCTGTTTCTTTACCCGGATACGCCGGGCGGCGACTACCGTTACCACGACCTGATTCGCGCCTTCCTAAAACAACAGCTTTCGCCAGACGAGTTAGATGAGATTATGACGGCCGTGATTGACTGGCTGCTGGAACGCGGGCAGATCGGCGCGGCCATCGAACACGCCCTGGACGGCGGCCTGCCAGAGAAGGCGGCGGCCCTGTTGGCGGCGCCAGAAGCGTTTGCGGAGATACGGGTCAACGGCCGTTTCCTCACCCATCACCGCTGGATCAATGCCCTGCCGCCGGAGGTTGTGGCGCAACGGCCGACGCTGCTGCTGCGTAACGGCGCCGCTCTCTTCCACCTGCGCGCCCGCCGCCGCGAAGCGTGGGAGTTTCTGCGCCGGGGTTTGGCGCTGGCGGAAGCGGGCGGCCGCGCCGCCGATTACCGGCTGGGGCTGCGCTACATGGCCTTCTTCCACGGCGACGAAGGGCGCAACCGGGAAGCGCTGGCCCTCTACCAACGGCTGCTCGCCCTGCCCGATCTGGACGTCGCCCAAAAAATCGCCACTTTGCAAGATATGATCTCCCTCCACGCCTACGCCGCCCAATTTGATCAGGCGGCGCATTGTTACCGGCAGGTCAAAGCAGTACAGACGGCTGCGCCAACCCTCATCGCCGACGTCAATTTTGCCTCGCTGGTTTTGGCGGCGCGGGGGCGACGAGCGGCGGCGCAGCAGACGCTCACAGCGGCGCTGGATCAGGTCGCCGCGCAAGACAATTTTCAAGATACGCTGCTGCTCAGGCGTAATCTGGGCCATTTGCTCATGGATCAGGGGGATTGGGTTGGGCAGCGGGAAAATCTGGCGGCGCTAGACGCCGTTCTCGCCCAGGTGGAGATGATTGACGAACGGGTTGGTTGGATTTTGCAGCATGATCGCGCTCTGCTGGCGGTGGGGAACGGCCGTTTTGCTGAAGCCGAAACGCTGTTAAACGATGGCCGCCAATCGCCTGAGGCAATGGCTTCGCCGTTGCTGCGTCTCTTGTTCACAACGGCGCACGTCTGGCTCTATCGGCGGCAAGGCAACTACCGGGCCGCCATTGAGTTGGCTGACGCGGTACTGGCGGAGCCGACTGAATTCCCCTACTACGAAGGGCGGCTGGCGCTGGAACGGGACATCGCCGCCCTGTTCGCGGCGTTGGCGGCTGGCGACCTGAGCGATTTCCAGTTCGCGCCGCAAACCCGCGCCTTGATCCCGATGCGCGCCCGCGCCGAGCTGGCGCGATTGCGTATGGCGTTGGCGATTGTTTGTTGGCGACAGGGCAACCCCCGTTGGCGGCGGTTGGCGCGGCGGGTGTTGGCGGAGGGGAAACGGCCGTTATACCCCCAACTGCTCACGACCCGCGACCCGGAACTGGCGTCCGAGTTTTGGAAAATGTTGCTGGTTGAAGGGCTAGAACCAGCCAGAACCGACGCCGCGCTGCAAGAAATCGGGCAGAGCGGCCCGCTGCTGCCCCTGCTGCGACACGAGGATGGCGCTGTCCGTCGCCGCGCCGCCAGTTTGCTGGCCCGGATTGGCGCGGAAGAGGCGATGCCGGCGTTGGCAACGGCCGTTGCCGCCGAACCGGACAAAGGGATCAAAAAGGAATTGCAAATCGCCCTGGAAACGCTAGAGGCGCTGCCGCCGCCGCCGCTCCATGTCCGGCTGATGGGCGACTTCAGCCTGCAACGGGGGGAACAAATCTATCGCGCCGGGGACTTTCACCGCCCCATTGTCGCCCGACTGCTGCAATACTTCGCCCTCCACGCCGGGTGGCCGATCCCCCGCGACCAGATTTTGGAAGATTTGTGGCCGGGGGGAGAGTCGGAGAAAACGGCCGTGACTTTCCGTACCCTCAACAGCCATCTGCGCAATGTCCTCGACCCGTTTATGCGCCAGCGCGGCCCCAACCGGTACATTGTCGTGGAGCGGGACAATTATCGCTTCGACCCCTACGGCGTCCTGACCAGCGACGCGCAGCAGTTCAGCCAGCAAGTCGCGTCAGCGCTGCGCGGCGGCGACCTGGACGACGACGCCCTCCGGGCGCTCGATCAGGTGTTGCAAGGGTACGCCCCGCTGCTGCCCGATCTGCCTTACGCCGATTGGCTGCTGGAACCGCGCCAGCGGCTAGAGGATTTATATCTGGAAGGCTGCCTTCGCGCCGCCGAAGCCTATTTGTTCCGCCGCCGGTGGGAGCCAGGGCAGGCGTGGCTGGGCCGCGCTCTGCAAATGGCCCCCTGGCTGGAGAAGGGGTGGCAACTGCTCATGCGGCTGCACGCCCGGCAGGGGCAGCGGGCGCTGGCGCTCAAGGCGTATCAAGACGCGGTGGCAGCGCTGGACAGGGAGTTAGGGATACGGCCGTCGGAGTTAACTGTTTGGCTAGAACGCAAGATAGAAAGCGAGGAGCCAATTTAGCGCATTGATGCAAAAACAATCTGACTTTGCGCGGTTCCCATTGTCGCGAATAAACCCTGATTCTGGCAGACTGTCGGATTTCGTCATAGAGGCTCCCCAATCGCTGGCAGCAACTGCGAATGCGGATGAAGGTGCGGGTATCACCAGAAACCAACGTCACCTGGTCTCCACTGAACTGGCCGGTCAGCCACACAGCGACATCGGCCCCATCACACAGGTAAGCTCTGATAGCGCGCTCTTCCTGGGCGCCATTAAGTTCAATCACATCCAGGGTGATAAAAAGGTTGCCGTCTACGTCGCCAACGTAAGTGGTGAGGTCACCGGCTGCGGCCTCGGACGTTGGTTCGGGTTGGGCGGTGTGGCTGCGCCGTTGCATGCAGCCGCAACCAAGATAAGGGCAATACAGGCGCAGATGGTCACAAATAAACGTTTGACAATCATCATTCAATTGCTCCTTTACCACAAACACTAAGGAAACAGGCAGGGGTGCCGTGGTGAACGGCAGCCGAAACCATTTCGTTTGAGTGAATGGGCTGTACACACTTTCCCCACCTCATAATCCTTTGAGGTGCGGGAGCCTTCAGAGGGAACTTCCACCAACTTGCGACGTGAAGAGATCCCCAAGGCCAAGTCTGCCGATAGGTGAGTCTGTTGATTAAGCCAGCTTCGGGCCTGGCTCCTTTGTACAAAAGCTGCGGGTTAAAAAACCTGGGGGGATATTGCTTAACAGTCAGGCATAAACTGCTCTGATGCGCAAAACGGTAACACTACAGAATAGCGTGTAGAAATTGTGAGAGCCTCTCTAAGAACGGATATAATTTTTGTGCTACCAAAAAAACAAATCCAGAAACAGAGAGAGGCTTTCATGAGATTAAAGTTTATGACAGAACCCGCCCTAAATCCAGCCCTGATGGTTTGTCCACACTGCGGCGAAG
>CAYONK010000487.1:0-4065 GCA_964405285.1 uncultured Ardenticatenaceae bacterium | reverse complement strand
CCGCGCGCCCGGTGGCCCGGTGTCGGAGATGGGCGGCTGGACGGATGAGTTGATGGAAGAGTACGGCCGTTTACTCGGCCGCATCCACACCCTGAGCAAAAACTACCGCCCCACAAACCCCGCCTGGCGGCGACCGCAATGGGATGACCCGATCAACAATGACGTGTACGCCACTTTGGCCCAGGAGGAGAGCCTGGTCTCCCAACGATATATCGCCGTGTTCAACTATCTGGCGGCCCTGCCGCGCCAGCCGGACAGCTACGGCATGATCCACCAGGACGCCCACGCCGGGAACTTTTTTGTGGATGAAAACGGCCGTTTCACCCTCTTCGACTTCGACGACTGCGTGTACGGCCACTTCGCCTATGATTTGGCGATGGTCCTGTTTTACGCCATCACCAATCGCCCAGACGCCGAATCGTTTGCCCGCTCCTTCTGGCCGCTGTTCTGGCGCGGCTACTGCCAGGAAAACAGGCTAGACGACCGCTGGCTGGCGGAAATACCCCATTTCATGAAGCTGCGCGAGATTGATTTGTACGCCGTCATCTTGCGCGACATCGGCCCAGAGCATATAGATGACCATCCCTGGACGGCGCAATTCATGAACGGCCGTCGGGAGCGGATTGAGAATGAGACGCCTTGCCTGGGGATAGAGTTGTTTCCAACCGGACAGTAGCGAAATTTGAATTTCAGTAGAGACGTTGCAATGCAACGTCTCTACCTCAAAACGCCAGACTCCTGTTTCCAGGCAGGCGTGCAATCCCATCGGAGGCCTGACAAGTTTTCTCACGCTTCCGGTTAGCCCTGTTCAACCTGTCAGTGCCCGGTTGTCCTCGTTTGCAACAGCGCCGCCCGCAGCGCTGCCAACGTCTCCGGCCGCATCTCGGCCGGGCCGCATAGATACGCCTCCACCGAACCATAACGTTCGCGCACGGTAGCCAGCGCCGCTCGCAAGGTGGCCGGGTCGGCCAGCAGCACCGGGTACAACTGCGCCGGCCGCATCCCCACCCACAACACTTGCCGCATTTCCCGCTCCATCACCTGGTGAATCGCTTCATAGGCCAGATTACTCAAGGAGTAATCGGCCAGCACCGTCTCCTCCGGCACGCCGAGGAGCAGCAGGAGCAGGGCGATGACCACGCCGGTGCGGTCTTTCCCGGCGGCGCAGTGGATGAGAAACGGCCGTTTCTCCCCCTCCGCCAGCGCCGTCAAAATCTCGCCAACCTGGGCGGCGTTTTCCTCGATGATCACCTGGGTATAGACGCGCAGCAACAGCGCGTCCATCTGCTGGCGATGTTGGCGCAGAGTACGCACCTGCTCCCGGCCGCTTTCCTGGCTCTGCAACGGCCGTTGCCAGCCCGCCACCCCCTCCGGCAGTTGGTCCGGCGCCTGGCTTATTTCCCCCGACGAGCGCACATCGCACACCAGCCGCAGGCCCAATTCTTGCAAGTAACGCTGGTCCTCTGGCGTGAGGCTGGACAGCGAGCCAGAGCGGTAAACCTGGCCCCAACGGGTGAAACGGCCGTCTTTCGTCTCGTACCCGCCGATGTCCCGCAGATTAAAGCCGCCCGTCAGGGGCAAGAGGCGTTCCGCCAACGACAGGCGCAGCCCGTCGGCCGGGCCGCCCTGGAAATGGAGGTTGAAATAGGGGCGGGGCGAGTGGGGGATGGGGGGCGTAACGGCCGTTTGCGCCCCCGTCACTTCTAGCAACAATCGGGGCGGCTCTCCGGCCAGGGTGATGGCGACCCGGTCGCTTTGCGGGGTCCAGGTGAGATGGTAACGGCCGTCAACCAATCGCTCCGCCCGCGCCAGGACCGGCGGCTCCACCACAAGACTCTGCGGCGCAACCCGTTCGGCCGCCCGTTCCCCTTTGATTTTGGCTAAGATTCGGGAAAACATCGCCTCGATTGTATCGTAAATTGGGGGGACAGGAGATTGGAGATTGGAGAATGGAGATTAGCTAATCTCCATTCTCCAATCTCCCACATTTATAACTTCAGACGCCGCAGGCGCAGCGCGTTGCTGACCACGCTAATGCTAGAGAAAGCCATCGCCCCGGCCGCCAGGATGGGGTGCAGTTCGCGCAGCATGTCGGGCGCCCAGGCGAAGGGGGCCAACACGCCGGCCGCGATGGGGATGAGCGCCGTGTTATACCCAAACGCCCAAATCAGGTTTTCGTGGATGTTCCGCATCGTCGCTTTGGACAGGCGGATCGCCTGCGGCACGCTGCGTAAATCGCCGCGCATCAGGGTCACATCGGCCGTTTCCATGGCCACGTCTGTCCCTGTGCCAATCGCCAGACCGACATTCGCCTGGGCCAGGGCGGGGGCGTCGTTGATGCCATCGCCGACCATGCCGACGCGGTAGCCTTCGCTCTGCAATTGGCGCACGTAGTCCGCTTTGTCACCGGGCAGCACCTCGGCCATCACCCGCGTGATGCCCACTTCGCTGGCGATGGCCTGGGCTGTGGCTTCGTTGTCGCCGGTCATCATCACCACCGTCAGCTTTTGCTTTTTCAGGGCGGCCACGCCCTCGACGGAGCCATCTTTAATGGTGTCGGCCACGCCGATGAGGGCGCTGGCCTGGCCGTCTAGCGCCAACCACATGGCGGTTTTGGCTTCGGCTTGCAGCGCCTGGGCTTTCGCTTCCAGGCCGTTCAGGTGAATCTCGCTTTGCTGCATCAGGCGTAGGTTGCCCAACAGCACCTCGTGGCCGTCTACCTGGGCGCGGATGCCGTGCCCGGCGATGCCTTCAAAGCGGGTTGGCTCGCTCAATTCCAGCCCCGCCTCTTGCGCCGCCCGGACAATCGCCTCGCCTAGCGGATGCTCCGAACCGCGCTCGGCGCTGGCCGCCAGACGAAGCATTGACGATTGACGATTGACAATTGACGATTGATCATTTTGCGCCGCAGAATCGTCAATCACCACATCTGTCACGGCCGGTTCCCCTTTGGTGATGGTCCCGGTTTTGTCCAGGATGATGGCGTTGAGCTTGTGGACTTGTTCCAGGGCGGCGCTGTTCTTGAAGAGGATGCCCTGCTCGGCCCCTTTGCCCATGCCGACCATGATGGAGGTGGGGGTGGCCAGCCCCATGGCGCAGGGGCAGGCGATGACGAGAACGGCCGTTAACCGAATCAACGCCGCCACAAAGTCCCCCGTCACCGCATACCAGACGATAAACGTCACCAGGGCGATCAGGATGACCACCGGCACAAAGATGGACGAGACTCTATCCACCGCTTTTTGGATGGGCGCTTTGGAGCCTTGCGCCTGCTCCACCATTTTGATGATCTGCGCCAGCGCCGTCTCCCGCCCCACTTTGGTCGCCTCGAATTTGATCAACCCTTGCTTGTTGATGGTCGCCCCGATGATCGGGTCGCCAACGGCTTTAGCGACGGGCAGGCTTTCGCCGGTGATCATGCTTTCATCCATGCTGGAACGGCCGTCTACCACCACCCCATCCACCGGCGCTTTCTCACCCGGCCGGACGATGACCAGATCGCCCACCACCACTTCAGCGATAGGGATGTCTCGCTCTTGCCCGTCGCGCACGACGCGGGCGGTTTTGGCCTGCAAACCCATCAACTTCTTGATCGCCTCACTGGTGCGCCCTTTGGCCCGCACTTCCAGCAGCTTGCCCAGGACGATGAGGGTGATGATGGCCGCCGAGGTCTCGAAGTAGACGTGATGCCCCAGCTCATGGTAGTCGAAAGTGAGGGCGATGAGGACGGCGATGCTGTAGAAATAGGCGACCGATGTGCCCATGGCCACCAGCACATCCATGTTGGCGCTGCCGTTCCGCAGGCTCTTGTACGCCCCAACGTAATAATCTTTCCCGACGTAGAACTGCACCGGCGTAGCCAGGACGAAGAAGAGCCAACTCACCCAGAGGGCGTGCGCCCACTCGCCGATCAGGCCAAAATCCCGTCCCATGCTGAGGATGAAGAGGGGGACGGAGAAGAGCAGGCCGACGGTCAGGCGGCGCTGTTGGTGGCGCAGTTCGGCGGCGCGGGCGTTGGCTTCGGCGTCTTCGAGGGTGTCGGTGGGGGCGGAGGGGTCGGCAACG
>CAYONK010000486.1:0-4091 GCA_964405285.1 uncultured Ardenticatenaceae bacterium | reverse complement strand
ATACACTCATACACTCATACACTCATACACTCATACACTCATACACTCATACACCTACAATGGAGGCAACATGGAACGCATCGGCTTTATCGGTTTAGGCATCATGGGGCGGGGGATGGCCGCCAATTTACTGCTGGCGGGTTTTGGCGTGACGGTGTGGAACCGCACGGCCGAGCGGATGGCTCCGCTGGTGGAGATGGGGGCGACGGCGGGGCAGCACCCGGCCGACGTGGCCGCCCAGAGCGACATCATCATCATCTGCGTCAGCGATACGCCAGATGTGCAGGCGGTGGTCTTGGGCGAAGATGGGGTGGCGCAGGGGGCGCAGCCAGGGGCGCTGCTGGTTGATTGCAGCACCATCAGCCCGCAGGCGACGAAGGAGATGGCGGCGCAGTTGGCCGAACAGGGCATCCATTGGCTGGACGCGCCGGTGAGCGGCGGCAGCGAAGGGGCGGCCAACGGCACGCTCAGCATCATGGTGGGCGGCGAGGCGGCGCAGTTTGAGCGGGCATTACCAGTCTTTCAGGCGATGGGGCGGACCATCACCCACGTCGGCCCGACCGGAGCGGGGCAGACGGTGAAGCTGGTCAACCAAATCCTGGTGGTGGTGACGATGTTGGGTGTGGGCGAGGCGCTCCTGTTTGCCGAGGCGGGGGGATTGGATTTGGAGAAGACGTTAACGGCCGTTTCCGGCGGCGCGGCCGGCAGTTGGTCCCTCAGCAATCGCGGCCCGCAAATGATCAACCGCGACTGGCGGCCCGGTTTCACCATTGATTTACAGCAAAAGGATTTGCGCCTGGTCCTGGAAGCGGCCGATCAATTCGGCGCGCCCGCCCTCGGCACAAGCCTGGTCTTCCAACTCTACCGCACCCTCCAGCAGCAAGGTCTGGGGAGTGAAGGAAACCACGCCATCGTCAAAGCATTAGAAAATCTGGCCGGGTTTAGGATTCAGGGGGATTAGAGAATGGAGATTAGAGATTAGAGATTAGAGATTAGAGATTGGAGATTGGAGATTGCTCAATCTCCATTCCCCAATCTCCATCTCACTGCACCAACTCGCGCAGGTTTTGCACGGTGATATACGTCCCGGCCAGCAAGATGAGGGCGATGAGCAGAGGCCAGAAGTATTGCAGCGTCAGGGCAGCGGCGGCGACGAGCGCCAGAAGAATGGCAAAGCTGGAAATGAGGCTGGTGAGAAACCGGCGCGAACTCGCCTCTACAATCAAGATGACGAGCAGCAGCGCCAGCAGCCCCAGCAAGATGTAGCTAAAACGCTGGAAGAAGAGCAGCACCACCACAAACCCAACCAACGTCAGGCCGATGCTCATCGCCGCCCAAAACTCAAAGAAGCGATTCGCCCGGATGCCTTCCGGGCTGAAGGGATGATGGGCGTGCCGGATGTGGGCGCGCAGCGGGGCACGCTCCCCTGTTTCAATCCGCGCGGCGTACTGCCGCAGCGCCTGCGCCAACGCCGCGTCTTTGGTGAGTTTCTGGCGCGTCTGGTCCAATTCAGCCGAGAGTTCGCGGATACGCTGCTCATGTTCGCGGCGCTGCGCTTGCAGATGGGCCTGCCCGCGCATGGCCGACGCCTCAATGCCCAGGCCGTCCAGTTCGGCGATGCCCGTCTGGATCACCGTGGTTAGCTCGGCGCGGCGCGCGGCGATTTGCGCCAATTGGGTTTCGACATAGCGTAAACGCTGCGGCGGTGGGACCACCTTGTCCAGCCCGGCCCACCCGATGGGATCGTACCAGACGCGGCGCACCGAACCATCGCGGTTATACATCGGGCCGCCGGGGGCGTTTTCGCCGGAGAACGGGTCGCGGGCGTAGAGTCCCCAAAGACCGCGATAATGGGAGACCCAGCCCAACGATTCATCGAGCAACTGAACTTCGTCCCAGGTACGCGCCTGACCAGGGCCAATCGCCTTGCCATCGCCACGCGCATAATCCACAAAGGCGACGGTGAACAGGCTGTCGCCGGCCCACTCTGCTTCGGGCGGCGTATCCCAGAGGAAGAGGTTAACGGCCGTTCGCGTCTTCTCCACCAACCGCTTCATTGGGCTGAGGAAGGAAAGCTGCAACTCGGTGAGGTATTCACCGGGCTGGAAGTAACCGGCGTGCGACCCGGCCCCGGCGTAGAGGACTGGGTGTTCGCCAACTTTTTCTACTTCCGGGTCGTCCCAACGACGGCGCAAATCGTCGCCATAGGCATCGTGGGCGGCGTAGGCGACCCATTCGGGGTGTAGTTCACCATCCTCGTCGTAGAGATAGAGGTTGACCACTTCCCAATCGGCTTCGTGATCATTGGCCCCGTAAAAGCCGGAGCGCCAATTGTTGTAAGGGTAGAAATACCAATATTGCAGGACGGTCCAGCCCTCGCTGCGGACGACGCGGCCATAGTAGGCGAAGCCGACCCCATCTTGCAGCCATTGTTTGACGGTCTGGGCGGCGGCAACGGCCGTGTCGCCAGGGACCTGGCCCCGCGCCAGCAGGGTGAGGGAGAAGGCGGCATCTACCAACCGGGAGTTAAAACCGACGCGGGCCAGCCGGCCGCCACCGGTGCGGAACTGCTCTTCTGGCTCTTCCTGTTGCAGGCCGAGGCCCTCGCGCAGGCGGTGGGCGGCCAATTCATGCCATTCCAGCGGCTCGATGAATTTCAGGTAATAGAGCGCATCGTCACCATTTAGTTTTGGATCGGCCAGATTGTCCAGGGTTAATTCGCCGGAGGGGATGATGAGTTGTGGCAGTTGGTTGGGGCGATGGAGCCAAAGGCTGGCGCTTTCAACGTAGGGGTCAACGGCCGTTGGGAAAAACTTCTCCCCCCGCGTATAACGGATCACCGGCTCGAACCGGCGCAGGAGGGCAACGTCTGGGGCAGACATCACGCCCCCTCCTCCGAGCCATCTTGGACGCGGAAGGCGGCCTTGGTTTCCGGGTTATGCAGGTAGATGGTCATGAAGATGCCGGAGAGCAGCATGAGTTGCGACGAAATGCTCCGGCTGGTGAAATAAGCGACGAGGCCAAGCAAGAGACAAAAGCATTGGGTGAGCATGGCGTATAACCAGCCTCGGCGGTGCAGACGATAAAAATGGAGCAGCGTCCAGGTGGTGAAGAGGGCCAGCAGCAGCAAGCCGACCACAAAATAAAGCTGGTTTTCGCCTTCGCGCAGGCCATCCCACAAGGAGTCCCAGGTGGAAACGGCCGTTTCCCAAAAATTCAGCCCGGCCAACAACAAAAAGAGCATCACCTGGCTCAACAGCAGCACCGCGCTGGCGCGGGCCGACCAGGGCGTCTCTGTCCGGCCCTCATCTAGCGCAACGTCACTCCCCCTCTCCGGCCGATCACTCATGGCAAGTCCGGTCACAAGGCGGCTCAAGTTTGGCTAACTTGCCAGGCTCCGGCAAAACAAACGGCCTCATTGCCGTTTTTCCCGCTTTTTCCCCAATCCCGCCTCAAAACCATAAAGCAGGTGGGCGATAGCCATCAACAGCACCCCCGGCCCCAGACACAGCCCGATCGTGTAACCATGATTAACGTTAAACCCGGAAATTTCGCCGATGGACAAGGCGGCGGTCACGCCATAGGCAAAAGTCAGCGCCCCTATCGTCCACAGCAAAATGGCGATAAGCAAAATCGGCCAGGGCATCAGGTAACGGCGGCGCATGACGATCATGGCGGCGCTGCCGCCGCTGGCCGTCACCAAACCGAACAGGAAGGGATGGAAGGTGTGGAGCAACCGGCCGGCCGCTGATAACGACAGAAAAGCGGCAACGATCACGCCAAAAACGCCTACCAGAGCGAAAAAGATACATAGTAATACCAATGCTTTATCCGGGGAAATATTGGGGCGTGTCTGAGTCATTCACTTCTCCTCGAGCTGTTTAGTTGATGCCTCTCACAGCAAGCTATCTTATCCAGTTTCAGACAAATTCACAATGCAAACGGCCGTTTTCTAATCCCAAAGGTAATTGTTCAGCCCCCCTGCGACTGGACACAGATTCACGCAGATGAACACAGATTTTTCTCCTCCAATCTGTGTTCATCTGTGAAAATCCGTGTCCCTTATGTTTCGGGGGCTGAATACTTACGAT
>CAYONK010000485.1:0-4109 GCA_964405285.1 uncultured Ardenticatenaceae bacterium | reverse complement strand
GATCATGATCTGCAACGCCGACGAAGGCGACCCCGGCGCGTTCATGGACCGCTCCGTCCTGGAAAGCGACCCCCACCGCATCCTCGAAGGCATGGCCATCGCCGGTTACGCCGTCGGCGCCAGCGAAGGCTACATCTACGTGCGCGGCGAATACCCCCTGGCCATCGAGCGCCTCAAAATCGCCATCCGCCAGGCCAACCGTCTCGGCGTATTGGGCAACAACATCGGCGGCACCACCTTCAGCTTCAACGTCCAGATTCGCCTCGGCGCGGGCGCCTTCGTCTGCGGCGAAGAAACCGCCCTGATCGCCTCCATCGAAGGCAAGCGCGGCACACCTCGCCCCCGCCCCCCCTACCCGGCTGAATATGGACTCTGGGGCAAACCCACCCTCATCAACAACGTCGAGACCTTCGCCAACGTGCCCACCATCCTGCGTAAAGGCGGTGACTGGTACGCCAGCATTGGCACAGCCAAAAGCAAAGGGACCAAAGTCTTCGCCCTGGCTGGCAGCATCAAAAACACCGGCCTCATCGAAGTGCCAATGGGCATCAGCCTGAACGAAATCGTCTTCGAGATCGGTGGCGGCGTGCCCAGCGGCGAATGTAAAGCGGTGCAAACCGGCGGACCTTCCGGCGGCTGCATCCCGGCCGACCAATTCGATACCCCCGTTGATTACGAATCCCTGCGCGAGCTTGGCTCCATCATGGGGTCCGGCGGCATGATCATCATGGATGATACCGCTTCTATGGTGGATGTTTCCCGCTTTTTCATGGAATTCTGCATGACAGAAAGCTGCGGCAAATGTATCCCCTGCCGCGTTGGCACCGTCCACATGTACAACCTGCTCGACAAAATCTACAAAGGGCAGGCGAACCAGCGCGACCTGAAACTGCTGGAAAAATTATGCGACATGGTGCAGCAAACCAGCCTGTGTGGCCTGGGCCAAACGGCCCCCAACCCGGTCGTCAGCACCCTGCGTTTCTTCCGCCACGAATACCTGGAGCGACTGGTGGAAGGTGACGAACTCGCTCCCGAACCCATTCTGTTGGAGGTGCTATCATGAAAAGACATTCCAACGTGCGCATCAAAACCTTAAAGATAGATGGAATTGACGTCGGCGCGCGCGAAGATGAGACCATCCTGCAACTGGCGCAGGAAAATGGTATCTTCATCCCCACGCTCTGCCATATGGAAGGGCTGTCCGAGCATGGCGGCTGCCGCCTGTGCATGGTGGAGATCAAAGGCTCCAACCGGCTGCAACCCGCCTGCATGACCTTCGCCGAAGAGGGGATGGAAGTCAACACCACTTCCGAACAGCTGCGCACTTACCGCTACATGATCCTGGATATGCTCTTCTCCGAGCGCAATCATGTTTGTTCCGTCTGTGTCTCCAATGGGCATTGCGAACTGCAATATCTGGCGGCTAAGACGGGCATGACGCGCGTCGAAGTGCCTTACCTGAACCCCAATGTGCCGGTAGACGCTTCCCATCCATTCTTCATTATGGACCACAACCGCTGCATCCTCTGCCAACGTTGCGTTCGCGTCTGCGGTGAAATTGAATGGGCGGCGACCAAAGGGGTGATGGGGCGCGGTATCAACACCCGCATCATTCACGATCTGAACCAGGATTGGGGTGATTCGTTGACCTGCACAAGCTGCGGCAAATGCGTCAATGTCTGCCCCACTGGCGCGCTGGTGGATAAAGGGAAGTCGGCCGGCGAAATGGAAAAGCGGCGCGATTGGCTGCCCTATCTACGCATGATGCACGAGGAGTAAGCGATGAGTGAAAAAGCAAAATTAGCCACTGTTTGGTTGGATGGCTGCTCCGGCTGCCACATGTCCTTTTTAGACATTGACGAGCGGTTGCTTGACCTGGCCGAATTGGCCGACTTGGTATACAGCCCGCTGGTGGACTTGAAAGAGTTCCCCGAAATGGCCGACGTGACCCTGATCGAGGGCGCGGTCAGCAGTGAAGAGGATTACGAGAAGATCAAGAAAGTGCGGGCGCACACAAAAATCCTGGTCTCATTGGGCGATTGCGCTGTTACGTCCAACGTGCCGGGAATGCGCAATCAGTTTAAGGTCGAGGACATTATGAACCGCGCCTATATCGAGAATGTGGACCTGAATCCGCAAATCCCGGTAGAGGTGATCCCGCCATTGCTGAAAACTTCCATACCGGTCCATCAGGTGGTGAAGGTGGATGTGTTTGTGCCGGGCTGTCCTCCGCCGGCCGACACCATCTTCTATGTACTGACGGAGCTTCTGGCCGGCCGCAAGCCGGACATGATGGGCAAAACGAGGTTTGGTGTGTAGTTGCTGGTAGCTGGTTGCTGGTAGCTGGTGAATCTCTACCAGCAACCAGCAACCAGCAACCAGCTACCAGGAGCAAAATCCTATGAGTAAGACAATTACAATTGATCCCGTGACCCGGATTGAGGGGCACAGCAAAATTACGATTCATTTGAATGATCAGGGGCAGGTGGAGGATGCGCGTTTTCACGTGACGCAGTTCCGTGGGTTTGAGAAGATGACGGAAGGACGGCCGTTTCACGAAATGCCCGCCCTCACCGCCCGCATCTGCGGCATCTGCCCCGTCAGCCACCTGATCGCCTCCTCCAAGACCTGCGACGCCCTGCTGGCCGTCACCGTGCCGCGCACGGCGCGAAATTTGCGCCGCATCATGAACCTGGCGCAGATCGCCCAATCGCACGCCCTGAGCTTCTTCCACCTCTCCTCACCCGACCTGGTGTTGGGCATGGACGCCGATCCGGCGCAGCGCCATCTGTTTGGCGTGGCCCAGCAGTCGCCGCAGTTGGCCCGCGATGGCATCGCCCTGCGTAAGTTCGGCCAGCAGATCATCGAACTGCTGGGCGGCAAGCGCATCCATCCCGCCTGGATTGTGCCCGGCGGCGTCAGCCATCCGTTGTCGCCCGAAGACCGGGAGACCATCCTGGCGATGATCCCGGACGCCTTGCTGCGGGCGCGACGCACCCTGGATTGGTACAAAGGGGTGTTCGGCACCTTCGACGCCGAAATCCGCACCTTTGCCAATTTCCCCACCCTGTTCATGGGCATGGTCAACCCGGAAGGGCTGCTCTCCATGTACGCGGGCAAAATCCGCATCGTCAACGCGGTGGGCGAGATTGTAGCCGACCAGCTTGATCCGGCCACCTACCAGCAATGGTTGGCCGAATCAGTCGAGCCAGATTCTTACCTGAAATCGCCCTATTACCGGCCGATGGGCTACCCGGATGGCATCTTCCGGGTGGGGCCGCTGGCCCGGATGAACATCATCTCCCGCTGCGGCACGGAAATTGCCGACCAGGAGTGGGCGGAGTTCCGCATGTTGCAGCGCGGCGCGGTGTTGAGTTCCTTCCAATACCATTACGCCCGGCTGATCGAGATCATTTACTGCATTGAGCGGATTCGCAATTTGCTGAATGATCCCGACATCCTCAGCGACCATGTGCGCTCTTTCGCCGAGCCGAACGCCTTTGAAGGCGTGGGCATGTCGGAAGCGCCGCGCGGCACGCTGCTGCACCATTACAAGATTGACAAGAACGGCCGGATCACCTGGGCCAACATGATCATCGCCACTGGCAACAACAACCTGGCGATGAACAAGGGGGTGTACCAGGTAGCCAAGCATTTCATTCGCAACGACAAGATCGAAGAAGGGATGCTCAACCGCGTCGAGGCCGTTATCCGCACTTTCGACCCCTGCCTGAGCTGCTCCACCCACGCCTTCGGCCAGATGCCGATGCAGGTGCAACTGGTAGCCCCAGATGGCACGGTGTTGGACGAACGGCTGCAAGGCTAGTTAACGATCAACGGTTAACAGTTGACTGTTAACTGTTAACCGTTGATTGTTCCTCTTCTCTTCTCGTGTTTCCTCTGATTATTGGCTATGGTAATCCGCTGCGCGGCGATGATGGCGTGGGGTGGCGGGTGGTTGAGGAAATTGACAAGGGTCAATGGTCAATGGTCAATGGTCAATTGATCGCGGTGCATCAGCTTTTGCCGGTGTGGGCGGAGCCGATTAGCCTGGGGGGGGTGGTGGTGTTTGTGGATGCGTGGGTGGAGGGGGAGCCGGGGGCGGTGGC
>CAYONK010000484.1:0-4110 GCA_964405285.1 uncultured Ardenticatenaceae bacterium | reverse complement strand
GGGTTCAGTTCTTGACAAAAAACAATCGTTCGCGTCCGGCGGGGATCTGAAAGGAAACCCGTCAGGTCTGTATAGATACGAGTACAATAACAGTTTAGCACAAGACGCGAGCGGGGTGAAATTGGCTGGCTTGAACTACAGGGGAGATAGATATGACAAATGAGCAGCTTTTGGTAAACTGTTTGCCAGTGATTATTTGGGTTAACATCTGATCTGGAGGGGTTTTATGCCAGTTGTCTGGTTTATCCGTCATGGCGAGAGTGAATCGAACGCAGACTTAAAAACGAAGCATCCGGCGGACTCGGCGTTGACCGAGTTGGGTCATCGGGAGGCGTCGCTGGTGGTGGGCGCGTTTTCGCAGTCGCCGGAGTTGATTGTGGTTTCGCCTTTTTGGCGCGCGCGCCAAACGGCCGTTCCCACCATCACCCAATTCCCCCACATTCCCGTTGAAACCTGGCCGGTTGAAGAGTTCACCTACCTGGACCCGGTTCATTACGATGGCACGACCGGAAGCGAGCGCTGGCCGGCTGCCCATAGTTACTGGGAACGCAATGACCCGCAATATAAGGATGGCGGCGTCGGCGAATCGTTTGCCGAAATGGTGGCGCGGGTAACGGCCGTTATCACCCACCTGCAACAACGCCCGGAAACATTCATTGCCGTCTTCAGCCATGGCCTGTTCTTGCGCGCTTTACTGCTGCGCCTTATCGTCGGTTCCCTGGCAGACACCGCAGAGGAAATGCGCCATTATTCGCATTTCGTCCGCGCCCTCCACATGCCCAATGGGGCCATTCTCCAGGCCGCCTTAACGCCTGACGCTCCGGTTACGTTCACCGGTTTTCTAACCGATCACCTGGCTGATCATTGACATTTGTCAATCGCCAATTGCTAACCATGTCTTACGGCGTTCTTACCTTCACGTTCAGCAGCGGCGCAACGGCCGTTGTTGACCTGCCCGCCCCCGACGTAATCCTCGGCCGGACTGGCGAGGCCGACATCCAGATCGCCGACGACGTAATCTCCAAACGCCATGCGCGCCTGACCATCAACGAGCAGGGAGCCTGGCTGATGGACCTCGACTCGACCAACGGCACCTTCTTGGGCGAGCAACGTTTGCCGCCGGGAGAAGCGATCCTTTGGTCGCCAGAACAACCTCTCCGCCTGGGGGACACGACCATCACCTACCTGCCCGATTCCCCGCCCGCTCCGGCGGCGGCGGACCCGGCAGCAGTGGCAGAACCATGGCAACGATCGGCCGTGATTGTGGTGACAGTGCTGTTGCTTATCGCCTTGTGCGCCCTGGTTGGGACAGTGGGATGGTGGCTGACGGTGCGGGCAGCCGAACCTCCGCCAGAGACGGGGACTCCCGCGCCGACAATGGAACTACCAACCGCTCCTTTGTTGCTGGCCCCGCCGCTGACCACCGAGCCATCCCCCAGCCCGACGCCTTCTAACACCCCGTCACGGACAACCACGCCCGGCGGAGTGACGGCTCCGGCGGCCTGTGAAGCGACGATGACTGTGACGGCCGCGTTTGGGGTGAACGTGCGGCGCGGGCCGGGCACTCAGTACCCCATCGCCGTCTCGCTGCCCCAGGGTAACACCGCCCCGATCAATGGCCGGAACGAAAACGGCCGTTGGTGGCGCATCAGCCTGGAGCGACCGGGCAGCCCCGATTTTTGGGTCTCCGATGACGTGGTCGAAACAGCCTGCACGGCCGATGTGCCGGTCGTGGCAACCCCGCCGCCGCCAACAGCGACGCCTACAGCCACCCCAACGCCCACAGCCACCCCTACCAACACCCCCACCGCAACAGTCACGCCGACTCCGACCGGCCCGCCAGATACCCGGCCCCCGTCTGTCTCGGTCCTGACTGCGCCGACCAGCCCCAGGACAAACGAACCCATCGCTTTTACGGTGCTGGCAGTAGATGAGGGAGTAGTCACTCGAATTGAACTATGGGTGCAGGCGCCGGGGGCGACGGAACTGGTCAGGGTGCAGGTTTGTGAAGCTGTGACAACCTGCCAATACACCGGCGGCCCTTACGCCGTCGGGACGCTGCAATATCGCGCTTTTGCCTGGGATGGGGCGGATAATCAGGGGGGAACGGCCGTTTTAAGTCTGACGATCTTGCCAGTACCATAGAGAGTGGAGCCTGGAGCTTGGAAAATGTTTCAAGCTCCATTCTCCAACCCCCAACTCCCTAAAATCGGAACAATGGGCGGAACCAGGGCGTCGCGACAAGGATTGCCAAAAACGCCAGGGTGAAAAAGATGGCGATCTGCTTGTATTTGGCCGAATCGGTGGCCGCTTTCTTGGCCCGCGACCGGCCAATGTGGGCCAGCGCCAGAGCAACGATCATCACACTGATATGCTCCACCAGCCAGAAACGTAAGTCAGAATCGCCCATCGCCGCGCCGAAGTTAGCGAACGCGCCGGTGGTGAGCGGGCTAAACACCCCATAAAGCAACAGACCCAACAACACTTGCACGTCCAGGCTGATCGTGAAAGCCAGGCTCAGGCGATTGTCTAAAGCGGTAAACGGCCGTTTGCCAGACAACCCAATAAAAGCGCGAACAATCGCCACGACACCGGCCAAAACAACAACCCAACGCAAGATATTATGCAGACTAAGCAAAAACAGGTACATACTCGTAGACTCCTTTTGTGTGATGTAGCTCCCCCACTGGCTTTGGATATAGGCAATATCACCTATTTTCTTTGAGGACAAAGTTCATAGAATTAGACGCCAGATAACTTGTATTGGTAGCGCAACAGGCAGAGAACCTTCGGTTTCTCTGCCTGTTGTTGCTTACTCATTTGCGGCGACGAGTAAACAACCAGAGAAGCAGCAGCGCCGCCGCAGCCAGTAACGCCACGCCCGCCGCCTGCTTCTCCCTTTTGGGTAAGCTGGGGCGAGCCGCCTCCGTCTCCTCGATCCAGGCGAAGGTCTCCAACATGCCCGTGTGTAACGGCCGTGTCTGCCAGCCCAACTGCGCTCGCGCCTTATCTGCACGCGCGGCGTAAGTTGCGCCTAAGATGTTAATCGCTTCCTGGCTGAAGGTGGCGGGCAGAGGCAGCACACCGCCTACAGCGCCCATGAGCGGCGCCAAAGGCTTCACCAACTGAGCCGGAATGCGCAGCAAAGGCGCGCGCTTTGGCGTGATGTGGCCCCAAAAATCCACCATCTCGCCGAACGGCACAGCCGGACCAGCCAGGATGTAGCTCTCGCCAATCTTCCCTTTCTCCATCGCTAGAATGTGCCCCTCAGCAACATCTTCCACATGGGCATAAGTCAGCATCGTTTCCGGTCCGGGCAAGGCTGGCAACCCACGATAAAACATGCGCATCAATTCCGCCACCTGGCTGGTATCCCCCGGACCATACACCGCGCCAGGCATCACAATGATGATCGGCGCACCCTGCTCAATCAGCGGAACAGCTACCTTGTAATGAGCCAACCACTTCGTCCGGTCATATTCCGTCAGGAAGGGGCCGCCCTGGTAATAGGTTTCATCCACCAACTGCCCTTTTGTATCGCCAAAGACGGCTACTGAGCTGGTGTAGATGATTTTGGGCACGCCTAGTTCGTGGGCCAGGCGCAAGACTTTGCGCGTGCCCCCCACGTTGATCGCTTCTGCCTGAAACCAATCTGCCGCACCGACCTTATACCAGGCGGCAATGTGAAAAACGACATCGCTGCCGACCATGCCTTCGCGCATAGAAGCCACGTCCATAATGTCGCCCTCGACAACTGTACAACCCAGCGCCGTCAGGCGCGCCGCGCTCTGAGGCGACCGGGCCAGGGCGTAAACCTGGTAGTTGCGCTCTAATAATTTTTTGATGACTCGCTGGCCGATAAAACCTGTACCACCGGTAACAAATGCTTTCATGAGACTGTCCTTTGTTGTTTTTCCAACCGCTGCGTCTACCAGCCCATTATACTGAGAACGGAGAAAGGGGAGCAACTCTGACCAGGGCCAGACGCCGTACATTCATGCGCTGTCAAGATTTGCTACGGTCTCGCCTCGCTGTTATAATTTGCTTCGCTCTGCGGGCGCGTAGCTCAGTTGGTTAGAGCGCACGGTTCACATCCGTGAGGTCAGGGGT
>CAYONK010000483.1:0-4114 GCA_964405285.1 uncultured Ardenticatenaceae bacterium | reverse complement strand
TCGTCGCCCATTACGCTTCCCGCCCCATCAACCCCACCGATGGCACCAGCCGCGCCCCCGGCGCGAACGACAACGCCTCCGGCGTCGCCGCCATGCTGGAACTTGCCCGCATTCTTAGCGGGCAAAGTTGGAACATGGACGTGGTATTCATCGCCTTCGCCGCCGAGGAGCAGGGCACACATGGCAGCCGCCATTACGTCAGCAACCGGTTGTTCGGCGGCCCGGAGGTGGCGCTGGTGCTGAACAACGACATTGTGGGCGGTCGGCCGGGCATCCCCCAATCAGTGCGCCTCTTTTCGCCGGGGCCAGAAAGCTCGCTGCCGCGCCAGAAGGCGCGCTACGTGGACTTTATTGGCGGCTTATATCTCCCCACCTTCGCCGTCACCTTGATGGACGCAGTAGACCGGGAAGGGCGTTTTAGCGACCACATGCGCTTTTTAGAGGTAGGAATTCCGGCGCTCCGCCTGACAGAATCGGAAGAGGATGCCACCCGCAACCACACGGCGTTGGACACCTCAGACGCCCTTGATTACAACTACTTACGCCAGATCACCCAGTTGAATGTGGCGGTGGTGACCAATATCATCGGCGCGCCCGCGCAACCGGAGCCACCGGCGCTGGCGGCGCTGGATGGCGGCGTCGCCCTCACCTGGCCGGTGGATTCGACCGCCGCTGCTTATGTGATCTCGTTCCGGCCGGTGGCGTCGAACGCTTATGGGCCATTTCGCTTTGTCAGCGGGGCGCAGGCGGGGCAAGTCGCCATCACCGACCTGGACCCGAACGTGTCCTACGGAGTCAGTCTGGCAGCGCTGACGGCCGACGGCCGGATGAGTTTGTTTTCGCCGGAAGTGTTGTGGGAGCGGTAAAGGGGAGATTGGAGACTGGAGATTGGTAGACGTTCGTCGGGGGTCTCCAATCTCCAGTCTCTCTTTAATTTAGGGGGTTATTCGCCAGCGAAGATGAGTACGGAGGTTTCACCCTCGCTTTCGCTGATGTTGATGCTGACGGAGCCGTCGCTGCTGTTGAAGACGAGCATGGCGGTGGAGCCGAAGATGAATGATTCATCCTCGGAATAGGTGTAGCCCAGTTCAGCCATTTCGTTTTGGTAGAATTCGATTGCTTCGTCAACGGAAACGGCCGTTGTGTAGCTGATCATCCCGAACATATTGAAGAGGTCGGTCGCGTCCTCCAAAATCGGATAATCCAGGTCACCGGCTGCCTGCTCTTCACACCCTTCCGGCAAGAGAATCTCAATAGGCTCGTTGATGTCCTGGAGATTGAACTCCATACGCACTGTGGCATCTTCAACCGAGTCCAAACCGGTCAGAAACTCTTCGGCGTTCCCTTCCAGGTCAACGATCATACTGACCAGGAAGCCACCTTCCTTAGCGATGTATAGATGACCATTCATCACTCTGATGTCTTGCTGGTCTTCAGTCGGAAGAGAGGTCTCGTCGAAGGTGTAATGCAGCACCCGGAAACCAGCTCGCTCCTCCTCCCCGACCAGTTTGACGCCGCTCAGATCACCAAACATGGTTTCTGGAGCCAACTCAGATAACATCGGGTTTTCCGTCAGGTCTTCCTCCGCCGGGAAGGCCATGCAGCCAAACTCTGGGAAAACCATGTAGCTCATGGCCCCAATCTGCACAATCTCGAAGTTCTCAAACCCCAGCGAATCCATGTCCGCATCATCGGCCATCATACCCGTGCCTTCGGCTTTCATGGAGATAGACATTGCCTGGGGGTCGGTGGTGTAAGCCATGAGTATGGTGATGCTCTGGGTCACTTCAGCGCCGCTCTGATCCACCCCGGAGGCAGAGATAATCATCTCGTACCGATAGCTTTCCAGTTCTTCTGGCGCGCTGGTGAAGTTGAGGTCGGCCCAAGAAACTTCAACCGGCTCTTCGGTAGGCTCAGGGGTAGGTTCGGCGGTAGGAACGGCCGTTGGCTCGATTGTGGGAACGGCGGCTTGCGCCGGCTCGGCTTCTGCCTCGGCCGGGGCGCTTTCAACAGCCGGGGCGGGCGCAGCCGGCTCGGCCGCCGGTTCGTCACCACCGCCACACGCAACCAGCGTCAGGCCCAGGGCAAGCAATACAATGAGTATCCAATACAAACGTTTCATATATCTCCTCACTTAAGAAATGGTATAGGGTTGGTCAACCGGTAAAATAACCGGCTTAGCCTCTGTTTGAGCGGAAACCTGGCTGGCCCAGGCATCTACGTCTATGGCGATGGGCGGCCAGGTGTTGTAATGGCAAGGGATGACCAGTTTTGGCTTGAGCAACTTGATGGCTTCGATGCTGTCTTCTGGCCCCATGGTGAAGTTGTCGCCGACGGGCAAGATCGCTACGTCTAGCCCGGCCCGGCCGATGAGGGCCATGTCGGAGAAAAGGTCGGTGTCGCCAGCGATGTAGATGTTTTTGCCCGCCGCGCTGACGAGGAAGCCGCCGGGATTGCCGCCATAGCTGCCATCGGGCAGACCGGAACTGTGGAGGGCGTGGGTCATTTTGACCCGGCCAAAGGGGAAGTTCCAACTGCCGCCGGTGTTCATGGCGTGGCTGTTTCCGTAACCCTGGGCGGCGATCCAGTTGCAAATCTCGAAGTTGGCGACGACGGTGGCTCCGGTGCGTCTGGCCAGGGAGACGGTGTCGGCGATGTGGTCGCCGTGGCCGTGGGTTTGCAGGATGAAATGGGCGGCAGGCAAAGCGTCCGCTTTCGTCTCGGTGGCGGGGTTGTTTGGGGCGAAGAAGGGGTCTACGACAACGGCCGTTTCCCCGATATTCAACGTAAACGTGGCATGACCATGCCAGGTAATCCTGAGAGACATTGCAAAAACCTCCTTGTCAAATGGTAACGGCTAACCTGGTCCGGATTAAACCGCGGAGCGCAGAGCGCGGAGGACGCGGAGATGTGTTCAGAGAAATCTCTCTGTTCCCCGCGCCTTCGCCGTTAGCAGTTACGTCAAATGTGGAAAACATGGAAAAGTTACGGCTCTAACCCCAGTATATGCAGGCAAGGGAATGGCGTCAATGTGTTTTATTTAACAGTGTTGAAAAGTCGGCGGGAAAGTGGGATGATACGCCGCTGGAGGTAATCATGGACTTTGATTTCGACAGAGTGATTGAACGATATGGCACACAAAGCATCAAATGGGATTACGCTTTCTCCGGCAGCCGGTTGGCTCCGAGCGATCTGGCCCATCCCCGGCACGGCGAACGGCGGCTTCTGCCGCTCTGGGTAGCCGATATGGATTTCCCCGCGCCGCCAGCCGTGATTGAGGCGCTAACAGCGCGGGCGCAGCACGGCATCTTCGGCTACAGTATGCCGGACACCGCCTACTACGAAGCGGTGATCAACTGGATGACGACGCGCTACGGCCGTTCTGTGGAGCCAGAGTGGTTTGTGCTAGTGCCGGGCGTGGTCCCGGCCCTAAATCTGCTGGTGCAGACTTTCGTGAAGCCGGGCGAGAAGGTGCTGGTGCAGCCGCCGGTCTATTACCCCTTCTTCTCGGCCGTCACCCAGAATGGGGCGGAGTTGGTGTCGAATGGGTTGCTGTTGGAAAACGGCCGTTACCAGATGGATTTCGCCGACCTGGCCGCCAAAGCTGCCGACCCGGCCGTGAAAATGGCGATTCTGTGCAGTCCCCACAACCCCGTCGGCCGCGTCTGGACAAAGGAAGAGCTGACCCGCTTCGGCGAAATTTGCCTGGAAAACGACGTGCTGGTCGTCTCCGACGAAATCCACTGCGACCTTATCTACGAAGGCGTCACCTTCACCTCCTTCGCCGCCATCAGCCCGGAATTTGCCCAGAAGAGCATCGTCTGCACCGCGCCCAGCAAGACCTTTAACCTGGCCGGGCTGAAAACGGCCAATATCATCATCCCCGATGCCGGGCTGCGGCGGCAGTTTAACCGGACGATGGGGCGGCATGGCCTGGGCGGGGCAGACCCCTTCGGCCTGGTGGCGACGACGGCCGCCTACACGCATGGCGCGGCGTGGTTGGCGGCGCTGATGGCGTATGTAGCGGACAATTACCGCTTTCTGGAGGCGTATCTGGCCACCCATCTGCCGCAAATCAAGGTGATTGAGCCAGAGGGCACGTATCTGGTCTGGC
>CAYONK010000482.1:2863-4121 GCA_964405285.1 uncultured Ardenticatenaceae bacterium | reverse complement strand
GGACGTGGAGGGCGAAATCCGGGTTATGGCGGAGAAAGCGAAGAAAATCCTCCCGATGTAAAGTCAGCGTTTCCGTTGGCTCCAGCGCCTGCGCCGAGGCCGAGCGCGGCGCTTCGTCTAACAGGGCCAGTTCGCCGAAGAAATCGTCTTTTCCCAAGATAGCTAACAGCGCTTCCTGGCCTTCGACAGTGGCGTAGCTGATTTTGATTTTGCCTTTTTGAATGATATAGAGTAAGCCGCCAGGGTCGCCATGGTGGAAAACGACCTGGCCGATACTAAACCGCCGCGAAACCATTCGGGCTGAAAGCTCTGCCAATTCTTCCTGGTTTAACTCGGCAAAAAAGGGTACCTGCCGCAGAGCGGCGTGGTTTGTGCGCATGATTCTTTTTCCCCTCTTACTAAGTTTCTCCGGGTTCCCGTGCCCGGAGAAAGCGATTGTCTGTTTAGCGCCCGTTTGGTTCTGGGGCAACGGCCGTTAATTTTACCTCATCGTAAGTGCGTTCCAAACTATGCCGGATCTGCCGCTTGACCCAATCGGCCGGTAAATCGCCGATAGGGAACTGCTCGATGAACTCTGGCAGATAACCGGCCATCTCCTCGCGGGGGAAGCCTGCCTGCCAATGCTCGGCGGCTCGCGCTATCATCTGCACCAAATAGTCGCGCACCGGTTTGATGGCATCCGGGCTGCGCGCTGCTCCTCGCCCTGGCACAATGGTTGCTACTTCGTCTGGCCATTGGGCCAATTGGTCCAGAGTGCGCAGCCAGGCTTGCACCGAACCATCGCCGGGCAACGGGTGGCTATCTACCACAACAACGTCGCCGGTGAAGAGAACGGCCGTTTCCGGCGCATATACCAACAGATTCCCCTCGCCAGGGCCGGGCAGGGCGATCAGGCGAAGCTCCAGCCCGCCTTTAAAGATGGCGATCTGGTCCACAAAACTGACCGCTGCCCGTTCAACCGGCGCGCCGCTGAATTCCCGGCTGCGGTTGGGGTAACGGGCGCCCAGGCTCTCGCTGAAGGCGAGCGGGTATCGTTTATCGTAGCTGGCCAGGCGAACGGCCGTTTCCTGGTGAGTGATGATCGGCGCGCTCAGCCAACGGCTGTTCAAGGTGCGGTCGCCGTGATAGTCGGTGAGAATGAGGAATTGGATGGGGAATTGGCTGAGGCGGTGTAGGCGCATCGCCCAATCGCGGGCGTCGCGGGGGAACGATGGGGCATCTATCGCAATGACCCCTTTGGCTGTGCGGATGGCGCCAA
>CAYONK010000482.1:0-2853 GCA_964405285.1 uncultured Ardenticatenaceae bacterium | reverse complement strand
TAAAGACGTTGGGGGCTAGTTCGTTCATGATGCCTCGCCTCCCGTGGGCTGAATAGAGGAGATAACGGCCGTTTCTGCCGCTGCCAGGGCGCGCCGCATAGTCTCAACCGTCGCTGCCCCGCCACCTCCTTGGGCAAACGTCTCGCCGCCACCGCCCCCTCCCTGGCCTGCTTCGGTGAAGGCCAGGCGCAACAGGTGTCTCATGTCGGCCGGCGCAGCCGCGCCTCTGGCAAAGATTAACTGCATTTTAGGTCCGGCCAGCCCCAGCAGGGCCACAACGTCAGCCTGTTGGCTTAACTGCGCCGCCAGGCTTTTTAAATCAACCTCATCCTCTGGCGTATAGACCTGGGCGACGACGATTGTGCCATTTGCCCGTTTCCCTTCGCGAATGAGGCGGGCCGCTTCCAGGTGTTGGCGTTCCGCCTGCGCTTTTTTCAGCGCCCGCTGCGCCACCGTCGCTTCGGCCCGCAGGCGGCGGACGGCTTCGGCGAGCTGCTCCGCGCCGGTGGTAAACTCGGCCATCAGCTCGCCAACGACACGCTGTTTCTGCGCGTAGTCAGTTAAGGCGCGTTGACCGCAACAGAACTCAACGCGCAGCTTTTCACTCCGCCGCTCCACCTTTAACAGCTTGATCAGGCCGACGCTGCCGGTGGCGGCGACGTGGGTTCCGCCGCAGGCGGTCAGGTCGAACTCAGCGATTTCAATCAGGCGTAACTGGTTGGTGTTGTTTTCCGGGATTTTGCGCAGGGGCAGGGCCTGCGCCTCTGCCGGGCTGACAAAGTGGATGCGTACCGGGCGATTTTCCCAGACAACCTGATTGGCCAGCGCTTCAACGGCCGTTATCTGCCTATCTGTCAGCTCAGGGTTGTCCAAATCAATGGTGACACTGTTATCGCTCAGGTGGAAGCCGATGGTCTCCGCTTCGGTGAGGCGGATGAACGCCTGGGAGAGGATGTGCTGGCCGGTGTGCTGCTGCATGTGGTCAAAGCGGCGCGTCCAAGCAACGCTGGCGTTGACCGGACCAGACGCCTCCAGGTCGCGGTCTAGCAGGTGAAACACCGCCCCATCCGCCTCGCGGATGAAAACGTCCAACACCTGCGCCTGGCCGATCTGACCCTGGTCGGCCGGCTGGCCGCCGGAGGTAGGGTAAAAATAAGTCTGGTCTAGACAGACCGCAACCTGATCGCCTCGCTTGATTTTTTCAGTAATTGTTGCGGAAAAGGTGGTGGTGAAGGCGTCCTGATAGTACCGTCTAACGCTCATGGCTTGAAGGTGTCTTTCCAGATGGGCAAGGTGAAGTTGAAGCGAGCGCCGCCGCCGTCGGCGTCGTCTACCCAGATGCGACCGCCGTGCCCTTCCACTGCCAGGCGGCAGAATGCCAGCCCCAGCCCCAACCCTTTGGAGTAGGTATCTGTTTTGATGCGGCGGAATTTCTCGAAAACGGCCGTTCGCAACACCTCAGGAACCCCCTCCCCCTGATCAGACACAGAGATGATCAGGGAATCTTCATCATAAGGATGAATCTCCAGGGACACTTGCGGGCTGTCTGGGCTATATTTCAGGGCATTGTCCAGCAAATTTACCAAAACCCGGCGGATCATATCGGCCTGAACGTATACTTCCGGTAGGTCCGGCGCGATCAATCGGCACAAAGGCATTCGCCGTTTTTCATAACCAGGCCGCACAATCTCCCAGGCATCCTCTACCAACGCTTCAATCCTGAAGCGGCTCTGTTCGGTGATGGGATGACCGGCCTCAAGTTGGTTGATGTCCAGTAAAGAGCGGATCAGCGTTTGCAGCCGGCTGCTGCTGCGCATGGCGATTTCCACCATTTCCCACAACGCCGGGCTGCTGTCTTCCGGAAGTTCATACGTAAGCAGTTCCAGACTGGAGATGACGTTTCCCAGCGGGCTTTGCAGATCATGGAAGAGCATGGTCTGGAGGTCTTTGCGCATCTCCTCCAACTCGATCTGTTTGGAGATGTCGTGGTGAATCCATTGGATAAATTCACTTTCGCCATAGGCGGTTCGCCTGGCATACACTTCCACGTGCAGGCGACGGCCGCTTTTTGCCACAATCTGGCTGTTAAACACCCGCACCGAATTAGCCTGCATCCGTTTCACGTTTGGCAGTTTGGTGTCTGGGGCGTGCAGGTCGTTGATGCGCATCGCCAGCAATTCCTGGCGCGAATAGCCGGTAAACGCGGAAGCGCGTTGGTTGGCTTCGATGATCTCACCGCTCAACTCCGCCAGAATGATCGGATCAATGCTATCGTGGAACAGGCTGGTGTAACGCGCTTCGGCCGCCTGGGTAAGAGCGTATTGCTGGGCGTTGGCGATGGCGCTGCTGGCAATAGTGGCCAGATTCACCAAAAGCTCAAGGTCCTGGCTGGTAAAGACCCCGTCCGTCGGATTAATCGCTTGAATTGTGCCTAAGACATCGCCCTTGTAGGTCATCGGGGCGCAAATCATGGCCCGTGTCTGGTGGCCGGTTCGTTTGTCGCCCATGCTCATAAAGCGCAGGTCGGCGCTGGTATCTGGCACATGGACTGGCTCGTCATGTTCCATCACCCAGCCGGATAGCCCCTGGTTGGAGGGCAAGCGCAGCCCGACGATGGTGTTTTTGCCAATGCCCTCAGCCACCTGATAGACCAATTCGTTGCTGCTTTTGTCTACCAGGGCGATAGAAATAGCTTCGGCGTGGAGAAACTCGTTCATCTGCGCCAACATGGATTGCATGACCTCTCTGATGTTCAGCGAGGAATTAATGGCCCGGCTGGCTTCGTTGAGCAAACCGGAGATGCGGAGTTGGCGGCGAGATTCCCGGAGCAGGCGCGCTTTTTCGATTGCGCTG
>CAYONK010000481.1:0-4127 GCA_964405285.1 uncultured Ardenticatenaceae bacterium | reverse complement strand
CGCCCCTGCCGCCTGACACACAACTCCCCCTGGTGCTGGTTGACGGCCAGGTTCTGAGCAGTGGCGGCAAACTCTCCATGCCGACCATCCGCCGTCACCTGGATGCGCTGAGTGTGCAGCCGCGCCCCGCGGCCGCGCCATAGCGCCGCCATCGTCCCTACTCCATCAGCCCTTTGGCCAGGGCAAAACGCACCAGCGCCGCCCGGCTGCGCAGCCCCAGCTTCTCCATCCCCCGCGCCCGGTAGGTGTCTACCGTCTTGGCGCTGACCGATAGCTGATCGGCGATCTCCTTGCTGGTATGCCCCAGGGCGACCAGTTGCAATACCTCTTGCTCTCGCTCGCTCAACGTCTCCCACAAGTCTGGTTCGTTGGCGGTTTGTCCCGCGTCTGGCGTCATGTCCTCTAGCAAGGCTCTGGTCATGGAGGGGTGGACGTAGAGATCGCCGCGCATGACGGCCTGAATGGCGGCGATCAGCTCCATATCGGCTGCCTTTTTCAGAACATAGCCGGCCGCTCCCCCCTTAATCGCCCGCCGCAAATAGCCTTCATCCTGGTGCATGGTGAGAATGAGGATGCGGGCAGCCGGGACGCGCTGGCGCAGCAAGGGCAGCGCCTCCAACCCGCCCAGGCGCGGCATCGTCAAATCGAGCAAGATAACGTCCGGATTGGCTGTTTCGACCAGGGTGAGCAGTTCCGCGCCATCGGCCGCTTCGCCCACCACTTCCATATCGCTGCGAGCGTTGAGCAGGGCGGCCAGGCCGCTGCGAAGGACGGCGTGGTCGTCGGCCAGGAGGATGCGGATCGGCCTGGTCATAGGGGAACCTCCACGAAGATGCTGGTCCCTTGCCCCGGCTCTGATTCGATGGTGAGCGTGCCGTTGAGCAGTTCGGCCCGTTCGCGCATGCCGTATAGCCCTAAACGGCCGTTTCCCATCACCTTCTCCACGTCAAAGCCCATCCCATCATCTTCTATAATGGCGCGAATGCGATTGTGGCGCTGTTCCAGCAGCACGCTGGCGGTGGTCGCCTGGGCGTGGCGGGCGATGTTGGTCAGGCTTTCCTGGATGATGCGGTAAACGGCCGTTTCCACCGCCGGGGGCAGCCGCTCCGCCACCCCCACCACTTCCAGGTCCACTTCGATGGAGTAACGCCCCCGGTAGTCGCGGGCGTAACGGCGCAGCGCGGCCACCAAACCCAAATCATCCAACACGCTGGGGCGCAATTCCAACGCCAGATTGTGGACGTTGTCCAGCGTTTGCGCCACCAAAGCCCGGACTCCGTCAAGCTGTTCCCGCGTCTCTGGCAGCGGACATTGCTGATTGACCATTTGCAAGTGAACCATGAGCGAGGTGAGCGATTGGCCCGTCTCGTCGTGGAGTTCGCGGGCGATGCGGCGGCGTTCCTCTTCCTGGGCGGCAATCACCTTTTCCAAAAGCTGGCTGCGTAATTGTTCCCGCTCGGCGCGTTCCTGTTCGGCGCGGGCCAGGTCGGCGGTCATCAGGTTAAAAGCCTGGGCCAATTCGCCGATCTCGTCATCGGCCCAGGGCGTGACCGATTGTTGGAAGTCGCCCTGACCTACCGCCTCGGCCGCCCGTTTCAGGTCCAAAATGGGGCGGGTGACGACCCAGGTGAGCCAGGTGGCGGCGGCGATGCCGACAGCCGAGACCATCACCGTCGTCAGCAACATTTGCCCGGTGAGCGCGGCCACTGTCATCCGCATACTCTCCTCAGACAGCCCGATCCGGGCCACGCCCGCTTTGCCCTCGAAGATGGGAACGGCCGTGTCCCAGACCAATCCTTCATCTGTTTCCAGCAAAACGGTGTGATGGTGGGCGTTGTTGGCTACCGGATTGGCCTCCAGCAGCCCGATAGGAAACCCAGGGCCAAAGGTATGAGCCAGAATTGTTCCATTATGGTCGGCAACAAAGGCGTAGAGAACGTCGGGATTGTTCGCCTGGGTCTCAATCAGGAGTTGATGCAGCGAGAAGAGGTCGTTGATCAGAATCATGTCGGTGGCGCGGGCGGCCACGTCGCGGGCGACGGAGATGCTTTGTTCTTGTAAGCGTTGTTCCAACGCCAGACGCAAGACGCCGCGCACCTGCACCGTAATGCCCACGCCGAGCAACACCACCAGGGCGAGGACAATGCCCATGATTTTGGTGCGCACGCTGAAGGAGCCAGCGAAGCGCCAGAAGCGGGAGAAGAATGGTGAATGGTGAATGGTGAATGCTGAATGCTGAATGGGCATCGGATTACGGATTAAGGTTAACGGCCGTTTCCAACTCTCGCACCGACTGATAAACGGCATCCTCAATCAGGACAAAGGTATCTATCCCAGCCGCTTGCAAGGCGGCCTGACCGACTGGGGTCTGGTGCATGTTCAGCAGCAGCGATTGGACCTCGGCCACTATCTGCGGCCGCGCCTGCGGCCCGGTGACGACGGGTGGGATGCCGAAGGGGGGTGATTGGTGGATGACGCGCGTTTTTTCCGCCAGTTCCGGTTCGCGCTCGATGGCGAAGGCGTAAACCAGGCTGTCTACGGCCGCGCCATCGGCCACATGGTTGGCGACGGCGCGAATGGCGTCATCGTGGCTGTAGGTGTAGAAGGTGCGGCTGAAGAAGCTCTCTGGCGTCTCGCCTAGCTGCTGCACCAGGGCGATGGGGTAGTTGCGCCCGCTGGTGGAGATGGGGTCAGTGAAGGCAAAGACCGCGCCGCGCAGGTCGGCCATGCTAGTGGCCGGGCTGTCTGAGGGCACAAGCAACAGCGAATGGTACACGGTGTCGCCCATCACTTGCGGCGCGGCCAAAAGCTGCATGTTGAAGTCGCGTTTGCCGACGATGTAGGCGCTGGTGCAAACAAAGGCCACGTCTACGTCGCCGCTCTCGATCAGGTCATTTACTTCGCCGTAGGTGCGCCGTTGCACCAGTTCGATGGGGCGGTCTAGCTCCGCTTCCAGGTAGTCCAGCAGGGGGCCATAGCTGTCTACCGTGCCTCTGGGGGAGATGATGGCGGCGACGGCGACGCGCAGGGGGGTAACGGCCGTTGCCGACACCTCCGGCAGCGGCTCCAATTCCGACAGCTTCAGCGAAGCAGTCGCCTGCGGCGCCGCGCAGCCAACCAGGAGAAAGAGAGTGAGAAGGAGGAAGAAGTAACGCATGGAATTGTGAATTGTTGCTTCAAAGCCATTTGCCCTGGCGTCATCACCAGGCGAGTAGCAAACTGCGTCAACGCAAATCGGTGAGTAACCGGGCATCTCGCTCCTCGCGCATCTGTCTGATCAGGTCTTCGGGGGGGGTGAGGGAGGTGTCTTTTGTTTCTATGGTGATTTGGGACCAAAGCTGGTCTAGTTTTTCCCAACGATGGGTAGATTGTTGTGTCTGTTGCCACTGCTGGTAGCGAGCCAGAGAGAGGAGAACGACTTCTGGCTTTCCGCCGCGCTCGATGATGATCGTTTCTTCATGGTCTACGGCGCGGCGCATCATCTCGCCGAAGTGGGTTCGCGCTTCTGTTGCGGTGACGGTTGTTTCCATCTCGTACCTCTTTAGTAGCCTTCTTTCAATCAATCGAACAATTGGTTGAAGGACAGTATACTACAGTTAGTGGCAGGAAAGGTAACGGCCGTTACTCCCTCTCTTCCCGCCGCCCCACCATCACCCCGTCCATGACAAACAGCAGTTCCTCCGGCGCGTAATAAGCTGAACCGGCGCACGCCAGACACAACGGCCGTTCTCCCACCATCACCTCCCGCTCATTGATAATCTCCTCGCCGCAGCCGGCGCAGTTCACCCGCACCCCGTTGCGGCTGACGATTTGCTGGATAGGCGTACTCAGGCGCACCGGCTGAATGGTCAGCAGCTCATGGTCGGGCATGCGCTGGTAGCCGAAGAGTTGGGCGTAGTAATGCTTCGTCTCGTCCGGGGCATAGGCGTACGCTTTTTCGCGGATGTCGGGCTGGGGGGAGAGGCGAACGGCCGTTTCCGTCTTCACATCCACAAACGTCGCCGCAACCTTGCCATAATCGGCCAATCGCAAGGTGCGGTGGCCCATCGTGCAGCCGGTCGCCGCCGCCACCCCATCGGCAAAGCAGCCGTCCGTCTCTACAATGATCAGCAGCCGCTTGTCTTTAC
>CAYONK010000480.1:1474-4137 GCA_964405285.1 uncultured Ardenticatenaceae bacterium | reverse complement strand
GTAGACATGTAAATGGCTGCACCTGTCATAGAATCCTACAGCACAACCGCACCGGGCGGAGCCGGGGCCACCGTCACCTGCGATGCCCCGGCTAACATCCAGGTCGGCGACCTCCTGGTCGCCCTGGTTAGCGGCGCGTTCGCCTCTGGCGACCCGGCCGTCTCCCTTTCTGGCTGGTCGCATGCGGTCGGCTTTTCCTTCGGTGGCGCGCACCTGGCTATCTTGAGCAAAGTAGCGGCCAGCGAACCGGCTTCGTATGAGTTCGACTTAGGCATTTCGCTTTCTTCACGGCGGGTAGCAATCCTCAGAATATCCGGCGCAGGCGGGATTAATGTTGCCCCTTCCCAAAACTCAGACAGTGGCACAACGGCCACCGGCTTGAGTGTCACGACTACAGAGGATGATTGCTTGATCCTGTTCGGTGTCAGGTGGGGAGCTAACTCGGATTCTTTCACCCCCTCCAACTCATCACTGCTTGCGATTAATCGCCTGGGTGTGGCCCATAACAGCCAATCAACCGCAGGGGCAACGGGCAACATAACGGCCACGATCTCTAACGGGGCTTGGCTTGCGTCAGTCGTTGCTATAGAACCCACAACCGAACCGCCCAACCAGCCGCCTACAATCGCGCTTAACACAGCAGACGAAGCGGAGATCACAGAGGGTGGGCATATCGAGTTTACCGGGACCGATCCCGAAGGCGATGCCATCCGCTACCAGATAGAAATAGCGGATACGCCGGAGTTTACTGACGGGCTAAATATCACCGCTCAACTAACGTCTGGCGCGGGGACGATCATCCACCCCAACCCGGTCGGCGGCATGACCTGGGAGGGACATCGGCAAATAGACGACCGGATCGGCTTTGGCTTCGTGGCGAAGGGAGGCAGGCTAGTCAGTGCCGATTTCTTCTTTGGGCCTCATGAAACCTGGCCGGAAAACACGGCTGGTGACTACCTGGCCCGCCTGTACGCGACCGCTGGCTACTCGGTAGACCCAGTGCCTCCCGCCTGGGCAGCGGCGACACCCTACAGCGAAGGGGCGATAGTCCGGCCGACCAGTACGGCGAACGCAAACGTGCATTTCGTGTATCGCTGCAAGGTCGCCGGAACTAGCGGCGGCAGCGAACCCGCCTGGCCTGGGAACGGCGTCAACTGGCTCACGGTGTCGCCTGGGGCGGAGGTCAGCGACGGCGGAGTGACCTGGGAAGCCCTGCCTGGTCTACATCCCCTGGATGCGGCCGACGAGGCGGACACGCCTACGCCTGGTTGGATTGCCCAGTCTGAGATTTATCCCTACGCGCCAGGCGTGGCTGGCAGCGGGTGGAAGACCCTGGCATTCACGGGAGAGAACGGGGTGCGGCTGGCACACGGCACGCTGTACATGATCATGTTGGATTGGCGGCCGGCCAACCATGAGAACACCAACACCCTGGCAGTTCAGAACGCTTCACTGGCTAACGCCGTCGCGCCCGGCAACACTTACCTGGATGGCGTGGGCGGCAACAACGGGCCGAGGATTATAGACGACCCCTGGCACAGGGTACGTGAAGAATCTGAAACCATCGGCGCGACGAGCGGAACTGACAGCGGATTTTCCAATGCCGATACACCGGCGGATACAGACCCGTTTAACTCCGGCGACAAAATCCGCTTTGCCCTGCCCGCTGGCCTGGCTATCGGGCATCTGTATTACTACCGAGTCCGGGTCAGTGACCCAGGCGGCTCAACGGCCTGGAGTGGCTGGAGCGAGGTTCGCACGTTTGCGGTGAGCGAAGAGGAGCCGGAGGGAACCGCTGGCTCGTTGGAACAAAGCCTCGGAGATGCCAGCTTGAGCGCAGCAGGCCAGGTCTTGGCAGCGGGCACGCTGTCAGCAGGTGTGGACGATGTCAGCATAAACGCCAGCGGTACAACGGCCGTCTCCGGCACGTTGGGCCTCATGCTAGAAAATGTGGCGCTGGAGGCAAGCGGTCAGCTTGAGGCTCATCGCGTTGGCGAACTGTCGGTAACGCTGGCAGGTGTGACAGTTGCTTCTGGCGGGGAATGCCTGGTCAGAGGCATCTTTGGCGCAATTTTAGGCGATGCGGTCGCGGCCAGTTCAGGAGCGGTTGAGGTGACTGGCAGCCTGGCCGACGGCTTGGGTGATGTGGTTGCGTCCGGTTCAGGAACGGCTGAGGTGGCCGGAAGCCTGGTCGGTGTTTTAGGTGACATGAATCTGGAAAGTAGCGGCCAGGCGCTTCTTGTGATCCTGGCTTCTATGCGATTCAGTATCGAATCCAGGAAGGCGAAATTCGAACTAGTTTAAGGAGATTCTGATGACTTTACAACTGAGCGTGAACGTAAGAAACGGGCGATTAGACAGCCTGGAGACGACCATCGGGGCATCGCCTCGATTACGGATTCGCACTGGGGCGCAGCCAGCCAGCTGCGCGGCAGCCCGAACCGGCACAATCCTGGCGACGGTAGTTTTGCCTGCGGATTGGATGGCGAACGCCAGCAGTGGATCGAAGGCGATGTCAGGCACATGGGAGGATGATAGTGCTGACGCGAACGGCGTGGCCGGACATTTTGAAATTATGGATGCGACGTTGACCACCTGCCATCTGCAAGGCTCTGTCAGCGGACCCGGTGGCGGAGGTGACATGATCCTGGATAACGTCAACC
>CAYONK010000480.1:0-1464 GCA_964405285.1 uncultured Ardenticatenaceae bacterium | reverse complement strand
CAACCTGGCGGTAGGCCAACGGTTCACGGTTACCAGCTTCACCCTGACCGACGGCAACGCCTAAAGGGAGGCGCTATGGACAAGGTCAATGAGCAAACCACTGCCTGGATTCGGATTACGCTGCTGGACCGTGAGGGGCTGCCGGCAACGCCAACGGCCGTTGTTTACCGGATCGACGACGTCGCAACTGGCGTGGAAATCCGTGAGACCACAGCTGTTGATCCTGCGCCGGTGGTGGAGATCAGGTTGTCACCTGATGACAATCGAATCATCGGCGGCGCTTACCAGGATCAGAAACGGCTGCTCACTGTGCGAGCCAACTACGGCGAGGGTGATATGCTGCATGCGGAGTATGGCTTCACCGTCAAGAACCTACTCATGGTTCCCCTGTCCACCTGACCCATGTTGGCGCGCCAACAAAAAAGCCCCACATCGGTGGGGCTTGTCTTTTTAAAGCAGCGCCGGTTGCGCCGGACCTGGCTGCCAGGCCAACGTCAGCGGCTCCTCCGGCCAGTAAACACGCCAGATGTAATGGCGTTCGGCAACGGCCGTTTCCTCCCCTTCCACCAACCGGGCCACCTCGCGCCGGGCCGGGGCATTTGCCATCCAAACGGCCGTCGGCCCAAACGCCTCTGCCACAGCCTCGACGATCACCTCCATCTCCCTTTTTGACGGCGGGACGTTGACCCGACTGCACCCCAGGCAGGCCATACCGTTGCCCCTGGTGAGGCGCAGCGCCAGGCCGCCCTTGAGCCGTCGCCCGGCCGGGGGTAGGTTCCTGAGCGCGTAGATGAGGTATTTGTTATCGTCACTCATCGCAGCCTCCGCACGTTGCGGGCCTGCGGCCCTTTGCCGAAGTCGTGGAGGGTGAAGTTCACCCGGTCGCCTTCGTAGAGGTTGCGGTAGCCGTCGCCCTCGATGGCGGAGTAGTGGACAAAGGCTTCGGTGTCTTGGCCGTCCACGAGGATGAAGCCGTGCCCTCGGCGCCGGTTGAACCATTTCACGGTTCCAGTGCGGCAAGCTGACCCCGGCCGTTCCATTGCCTGGTTGAAGTCGGCGGTCATCCGGATTGCTACTTGGTGCGCCTGGCGGGTGGCCTGGTGCATCTGCTCTAAGAAATTGTCGTTCATGCCATCTCCTTTACGATTCCATTCATAGTTGAAATATCCCGCCGGACGGTGCGGGCGGACACGCCAAGTTTGTCGGCAATGTCCGCCTGCCCAGCGCCCTGGCGCATCATGACCAGAATTTGCCGCTGACGGTCAGTCAGGGCAGCCTCTACCTGGTCTTGGGGTTGGCCGATAACGGCCGTTTCTTTAGCCGGTTGGACGCGGGAAACGGCCGTTTTCGCCTCCGCCTTTTGCCGTTTCAGGTCGGCCACCTGGTCGGTCAGCGCGTCCACATGCCGCGCCAACCGCGCCACCTCGCCCTCATAAGTGGCCTGCATCTCTGCCAGCGCCTGGT
>CAYONK010000479.1:0-4148 GCA_964405285.1 uncultured Ardenticatenaceae bacterium | reverse complement strand
TTATTAAATTGAGAATTGCTGATAGCGCGACATTTGGGGTAATAATTAAGAAGGCAAACGGCCGTTTCCCTCCCCCCACTTCTATGCTAAAATAACGAACTGACGTTCTGCCTGAGTATAGAACGAGAATAGAGGCCCCCATGTCCAAATTTGAACTCGCATCCGATTTCCAACCCACCGGCGACCAACCCGACGCCATCGAAAAGCTGGTCGAAAGCATCCAAAAAGGCAACAAATACCAAACCCTGCTCGGCGCTACCGGCACCGGCAAAACCTTCACCATCGCCAACATCATCCAACAAACGCAAAAGCCTACCCTGGTCCTGGCCCACAACAAAACCCTCGCCGCCCAACTCTACAGCGAATTCCGCGAATTCTTCCCCAAAAACGCCGTTAGCTACTTCGTCAGCTACTACGACTACTACCAACCCGAAGCCTACGTGCCCCGCCACGACCTCTTCATCGAAAAAGAGACGCAGATCAACGACGAAATAGACCGGCTGCGCCTGCTCGCCACCGCCAACCTCCTCAGCCGCGAAGATGTGATCATCGTCGCCTCCGTCTCCTGCATCTACGGCATCGGAAACCCGCAGGCGTGGGGTAAGGTGACAGTGGATTTAGAGCGCGGCAAACAGTACCGGCGCGACACCATCCTGCGCCGCCTGGTAGACATCCAATATGACCGCAACGACCTCGACCTGAGGCGCGGCACCTTCCGCGTGCGCGGCGATACCTTGCAAATCTTCCCCGCCTACGCCGAGACGGCCTACACCGCCGAGTTTTGGGGCGATGAGATAGAGCGCCTGACCGAATTCGACGCCCTCACCGGCGAAGTGCTGCGCGATCTGACCAGCATCCAAATCTTCCCGGCGCGCCAATTCATCACCGACGACGAGAAATTGGCTCAGGCGATCAACGACATCGAAGCGGAACTCACCGAGCGCATCGTCTATTTCAAAGAGCGCAACATGCTCCTGGAAGCGCAGCGCATCGAACAACGCGCCCTTTATGACCTGGAAATGCTGCGCGAAGTGGGCTACACCTCCGGCATTGAGAATTACAGCCGTCACCTGGACCAACGCGCCCCCGGCGCCGCCCCCTGGACGCTTCTCGATTACTTCCCGGCCAACTATCTCGTCGTGGTGGACGAGAGCCACATGACGCTGCCGCAAGTGCGCGGCATGTACGCCGGGGACCGCAGCCGCAAGCAGACGTTGGTGGATTATGGCTTCCGCCTGCCCAGCGCCCTGGACAACCGGCCGCTCAATTTCGACGAATTCGCCGAGCGGGTGAATCAGGCGATCTTCACCAGCGCCACGCCGGGGCCGTTTGAGTTGGAGTATTCGGCGAAGGTGGTCCATCAGGTGATCCGGCCGACGGGCATTCTGGACCCGGAAGTGGAAGTGCGGCCGGTGAAGGGGCAGGTGGACGATTTGCTCGGCGAGATCAAGAAGCGCACCGGCGTGGGCCAGCGCGTGTTGGTGACGACGCTGACCAAGCGCATGGCCGAAGACCTGAGCGACTACCTGCTGGAGATGGGCGTCAAGGTCCATTACCTCCATTCCGAAGTCCACACCATCGAACGCACCGAGATTCTGCGCGACTTGCGCATGGGGGTGTTCGACGTGGTGGTGGGCATCAACCTGCTGCGCGAGGGGTTGGATTTGCCGGAAGTATCACTGGTCGCCATTTTGGACGCCGACAAAGAGGGTTTCTTGCGCTCGGAAACGTCGCTGACGCAGACAATCGGCCGGGCGGCGCGGCACGTCGAGGGAAAGGTGATCATGTACGCCGACAAGCTGACCGATTCGATGCAGGCGGCCATCCGCACGACCAACGAGCGGCGGGCGGTGCAACAGGCGCACAACGAGGCGCATGGCATCGAGCCGCGCAGTATCATGAAAGCGGTCCATGACCTGACGGATGATATTGCGGCGCAGCGGGCAACGGCCGTTGCCGAAGGCAAAGGGGGCTACACCACCGTCCGCGATCTACCGAAAGCGGAGCTGGCCCACATGGTCATTGATCTGGAGAAGCAGATGAAGCAGGCGGCGCAGCAGTTGGAGTTTGAGAAGGCGGCCGTTTTGCGCGATCAAGTCATCGAACTGCGGCAAATCATGGCCTTGAAGGAGGCAGGCGGCAACGCCGACCTGCCAGAATGGGAGCGGATGCGCCTGCTGGACGCGGCCGGTATCGCCAATGACGGGGATGATCTGAACGAGATTCTGTAAGAAGAGGGCAGATTGGAGATTAGAGATTGGAGATGCGACCAATCTCCAATCTCTAACCTCCAATCTCCGACCTCAGTTCCGGATGTTTTCTAAATGGTTGATGAACGGGCGTCTGGCGTCGCGCTGAAATCAGCGACGCCTTAAGGTTCGCCGGATATGATGCGCCCATGAGCAAATTACGTGATATTTCCTGGAAAAATCGTCTCTTGTTCTTTGCGGTGTGGCTAACTGTCGCCCTGGTCGCCGGTTGCGGGCAAACAGAAGCGCCGACTGTCGCCAACCCAACTACCCAGCCTGACCCAACCAGCACGGTTACTGCTGTGGTGGTGGCGGTAGAAGAGAGGGAAACGGCCGTTTCCCCTCCGCCCACCAGCGAACCCACCGCCACGCCAGAACCGACAGCAACGGAAACGGCAACGGCCGTTGCCCCCACACCCGCTCCATCCCCAACCAGCCAACCCCTGCCACCCGGCCAAATCGTCGTTGATCGCCACTCCGTCGCTCTCTTCCCCCACATCCCCGACGAATACATTCGGGCTGCCAGCGCCCTGCGCATGTTGTACATAGACCTCTCCGTCGGGCAAAACATCAACGAAGCGCTCGACTGCCTCAGCCGCCCCGACAGCCAATCCGCGCCCAATCACTGCGTCCGCCACGAGCATCCGGCCGACCCCGCCTTTTCTGTGGACCCGGCCGTCATCCACTGGTCGCGGCCCGGTGGCTACGACCGGAGCAACTGGCAGTTCCGCCCCTACGAAGGGGCCGATTGCGGCTATTGGTATGGCAAAGTTGGCTGTTATCTGGAGATGGTCGCCCCGGTCATGTCCCAGTATGACGTAGTCTCCCATCAACTCACCTACGGCGAAGTGGCGGCCGGCTCCAGCATTGTGGACCAACCAGGCGGCTTCTTCTCCGACAATCCTGACCGCTTCGACGTGTACGACGAAGAGGCGTTCGAGGCGCAGCATCCGGACAAGATATTCATCTACTGGACGACCAGCCTGGCGCGGGCAGTCGGCACGGCCGAATCCGACGCCTTTAACGAGCAAATGCGTCAATATGCTCTAGAAAACGGCAAAATCCTCTTCGACGTTGCTGACATCTTGTCCCACGATCCAGAGGGCAACCCCTGTTACGACAACCGGGATGGCATCCCCTATGACAATGGGAACAATGCGGAAAACCACCCGGATGATGGGTTCGACCACCTGGCGATTTGCCCTCATTACACCACTGAGGTAGAAGGAGGACATCTGGGCAGTGTCTCCGCCGGGAAAATTCGGGTGGCCAAAGCATTTTGGGTGCTGATGGCCCAGATCGCCGGATGGGATGGCTTGCCTCAGGAATAATCTGAAGGAGATTGGAGATTAGGGAACGCTTTAATCTCCAATCTCCAATCTCCAATCTCCACGCTCTCCACGCTCTCCGCGCTACTTTTTGTAACCCACCTCTTTGTCCGCTACAATCTGGGCAAGATGGACCCATCATCGCCCACTGGCCGCCCGCGATCCGTAACTTTGACACTCTGGGGGGTTTTTCTCTTAGGGATATGGAATGTTGGCCGCGCCCTGGCGCTGTTGCAGCAGCGCGAATTGCTGCAAGAATTGGCGGCCCGACCCGACCCGATGGTTCGTTTACTATTGGCGCTGGCGTGGGGATGCGCTTTTTTTGTTTTGGCGGAAGGGTTAAGGCGGAAACGGCCGTTAACCCGCCCCCTCATCCCCCTTGCTATCGCCCTCTACGCCCTTTACGAAATCAGTTTACTCGTCTTCATCGCCCCCGTCCGCCCGCCCTGGACCATCCTGGCCTTCGACAGCCTCCTGGCCCTGCTCGGCGTCAGCTTCTCCTGGTGGGCGCTGCGGAAAACGATGAATGATGAATTATGAATTATGAATTGTGAATTGTGAATTGTGAATT
>CAYONK010000478.1:0-4150 GCA_964405285.1 uncultured Ardenticatenaceae bacterium | reverse complement strand
TCGGTTATCAACGTCCATTTTATACAGCGGAGGTTGGCTTTGCTGTGCCTGTATACCATTTCTGCCGCTTAGTTGGTCATTCTCTGCCGTTCAAAAACCAAAAATCTACCCCCACAACACGTTTTTCGAGCCATTTTTGCCCTTCCAAGCCACAAAACGGAAGTTTCTCAGGAAGCTGTGTTGGGCGGGTAACTTGCTACGATTTGACCACAAAAAGAAGGAAAGGTCATCTTACATATTTCCTGCTAAATTGCTCGTCTTGACCAAGACCAATACAATTTCTTTCAGTAGAGCGATTTCATTGATCTGGTAGCAATAGCTTTTAGGTAGGATAGAGGTAATAATCATGCGCATCTTGATTATAGAAGACGAATTCCATTTAGCACAAGCTCTTGCTCGTGGATTGCGCCAACAAGGGTATGCTGTTGACGTAGCTTTTAACGGGAATGATGGTCAAGATTTGGCAATAGTCAACCAATATGATCTTCTTTTATTAGACCTTAATCTACCTGAAATTGATGGTTTGGAAGTTTGTCACCATTTACGTGCAGAAAGGCCAGAATTGTTAATTCTCATGCTCACAGCCAGAGATTGCCTGTATGATAAAATAGCTGGGCTGAACCAGGGCGCCGACGACTATCTGACAAAACCATTTCATTTTGAGGAGTTGACCGCTCGCATACGTGCGCTACTGCGTCGTGACTTGCGCGTACGCGAGCCAATACACCAGGTTGGTAACCTAAAATTAGATCCGGCTGGTCGGGTAATCTGGCAATGTGATCGTCGTTTGGAGTTGACACAGAAGGAATTTGGTATTTTAGCCTACTTAATGCGCCATCCGGGCGAAGTAGTCAGTCAGGAAGAGTTGCTAGAACATGTTTGGGATACGGCCGTAAACCCCTTTACACAATCTGTTCGCGTCCATGTTAATGCGCTGCGACGCAAACTAAACGATGATCCGAAAGAGCCACGTTACATTGAAACCGTCGTTGGCCAAGGATACCGCTTACTGGTCAAGACATCTGAGAACAAACAGTCATGACTCGCTATAGTAACCGATTGTCTCGTTGGCTACATTCAAAATTAACGTTGCGGTTACGCCTGTTGCTCTGGTTTACTTGTTTGCTGGTTGTCATGGCGAGCATTCTGGTTGGCGTTATCAACATTATGGCCCAAACTATTGTCCCTGAGTTTGTAGATACCGTTCCCTTGATACGGTCGGATGGTACGTTGTCTACACCTGGCGATAACCTTTCGCCGAAAATCAGCATCCCCAGAGATGAGGTCCCCCTTCTCATTGACCAGACGCTTAATCTTGTACAAACGATTTCTCTCGTTTCCTTACTGGTCATTATCATTTTGGGTAGCATTGTCGCTTATCAGATGGTTGAGGTTGCCCTAAAACCAGTTTCCAATCTCTCACAAATTGTTGCTCATATTGACGCCGGCGCGTTGAACCAACGAGTATCGCTGCCAGGCCCCGTAGATGAAATAAAGCAACTGGCAGATGAATTTGATGCCATGCTGAATCGGCTGGACCAGGCGTTTAGACAGCAAAGCCGCTTTGTGGCTGACGCAGCCCATGAATTACGCACGCCGCTGGCCGTCATGCGTACTAACATAGAAATTGTGCAAATGGATCAACAAGCCACACTGGCTGACTACCAAGAATCTGTTACCGTGTTAGAGGAGATGCTAGACCGCTTGGAGCAGTTAGTTAATAGCCTCTTATTATTGGCGTGGCAGGAATATGAAATGGGTGAGGATGAAGTGCCACTTCTTTCCCTGCTGGAAGAAGTGGTTGCAGACCTGACCCCTCTGGCCGAAAAACAGCAGGTCGCGCTGCGCTTAAATGGTGATGGGGAACCTGTTGTACCTGGTGATAGCGTCTTGTTAGCCCGCGCTTTTAGTAACCTGATTGAAAATGGTATTCGCTATAATCGGCCGGGCGGTTTGGTAGAGATAACGGTTAGTGAAGCATCCAATCAGGCAGTTATCGCCATTGCCGATAATGGTCTGGGCATTCCCGCTGATCAACAGGCGCAGATATTTGACCGTTTTTACCGCATTGACTCTTCGCGTTCCCGGCAACAGGGAGGAGCCGGTCTGGGGTTGTCAATTGTTTCCCATATTGTTCAGTTGCATAACGGCCGTATTCACTTACAAAGTTCGCCAAGTATAGGCAGCAAATTTATCCTGCATCTCCCCACAACTTAACACCAGCTTAACACCCGTTTTGCTAGACTAAAAGCAGTAACCAATTCCAAATTTGTCTAAGGAGGCAAAATCATGTCAAAAGGTAAACTGGTTTTAGTGATTGGTATTTGTGTTATTTTGCTGGTTAGCGTGACTGGAGCCTCGCTATTTGCAGAAAGTCAAGGTGATGAAGTAGAAGTCGATAGAGTTCGTCAATTAACAAGTAGTGTTAAAGCGAAAGACACGGTTGACTCAAACCAGGAAGGCTTTGTGCAAATTGAAGTTGCTGAAGGCACGATCACAGAAGAAACGGAGACGATCTATGCTGATGTGATCGAACAAAATGAGAAATCTGTTGCTGTGTATACCAATGTGATTGAGTTACCTTACGGTACAGTTACAGAACGTATTGAACAAATCGGCTCTCAATCAGATGATGTTGGAGATCTATCTGGGCAAAGCGCAAACGACTATTTACCAATGCATGTACTTGTTGATGAAAACGACCCGCAAAAAATAGACGTTCGTCCCCGTACAGACATCGCCATTCCTTTGTCCTGGTCTGTGTTCATAGACACGCTATACGCAACATGTTCTTCTGGAGCCAAGTTTGAATATTCGTCCAGTAACGGTACTTCAACATATACATTACGCTGGAGTGGTGGCGAATTTAGTAATAACAAAACTTGTTCAGGAGCACAATGCAACTACACAATTACAACATCTTGGAATGCATACTACACCTATGCAGACGCACAAATTTTAGCACCTGCCCAGGTTTGGGGGCCATCCAACGCATACCGCTGCAATTAGAACCAACCCAGGTTTTGTTCTGAGTCTAGCAGCCTGTCGGAAAAAGAATTTTTGGACGCAGATTTCGCAGATTCACGCAGATTTTTGCTGTTTTGTGCCTCAAAATCACCGTTTTTCAGCGTTTATCTGCGTCCTGTTTTGACTTCTCCGACAGCCTGCTAGTACCGCAACATTGTGATTTTGAGGGTTAAGGAGCAAGCATCCACAGATGCGCTCTGGTTGAAGGATCTGTGTAATGACCGAAAAGGCTGAATGTTTGAGGAGAAACCAGAGTATGATCACCCCTGTTTCGCAATTACGGCTCCTGATAATTATCGTGTCAATTCTAGTTCTGGCCTCTGGTTGTACCGACTCCAGAGACTCCTTTGACACCTCATCATCGGCTATTTACTTTACTACCAGTGATGACGACAAGCATGTAAGTATTTTTGAGAAATCAGGCACATTGGTTGCGACTTCTTCTGAAGAATTGATCGCTGCCTTTGATGAATATCCGGAATTACATGAACTCTACATTGGGGAAAACAGCCTCAATGACCTTGATAAGAGTTGGGTGGAGGAAGTGTACAGACGGGGTATCTTGATTGTTGCTATAAACGAGCCGATCAGTGTTCTGGGCAATGCAGTCAATTTGCGCGTTGATCTACCAGACATTGACTTTAGTTATGCGCCTGAGGGTTTTATTGTTGTGACAGCATTTCAATCTCTCAATGAGCCGACTGTTAGCGGTACAAGAGGATATTACGCTGTCTCTGATTACTTTGCCACTGTTGAGGAAGCTGTTAACATGATTACCCACAAGGGCAAAGAATTCCATCTTCCGCCTGAGAGAATCAAGGAAAACTAATTCCTTTGCGAATACTTGAAAAGCCGGTTGCTTCAGTTTTTGAACAGCATAAAGGAGAATAGAATGTTTTTAGGGCGAAGATTCTTAATTGTTTTAATAGTGATTATGTTAATATTTGCAGTCGCAGTCCACGCTGAAAAAGGAGTGAGCCAACCAGATTTGCCTGAATCAGTTTATCCCGTATCAGTCTACTTTGCGCCTGATGATAACTATCTTTTGACAGATGATGTAGGAGAAGAACTAGGTATTGTCAAGGTGTCCGAGAAAGAACAGTTGTATCGATTCATTAATGAG
>CAYONK010000477.1:0-4155 GCA_964405285.1 uncultured Ardenticatenaceae bacterium | reverse complement strand
CAATCTTGTTGTCCATTGTTGCTAACTGTTCAGACCTGACAGGTTTTTTGAAACCTGTCAGGTCTTTGATATGCACATCTTACCCAAAACGGCCGGTGACAAAATCTTCCGTCCGTTTATCCTGCGGCCGCACAAAAATTCGCTCCTGCGGACCACTCTCCACCAATTCCCCATTCAACAAGAAAGCAGCTTCGTCGGCCACCCGCGACGCCTGCTGCACACTGTGGGGAACCATAATGATGGTGTACTGCTGCTTGAGTTCAAACAGCGACTCCTCGACCAACGCGGTAGAAATCGGGTCCAGGCCAGAGGTGGGGTTGTCCAGCAAGATCACTTCCGGCTCCAGGGCCAGGGTGCGGGCCAGGCACATGCGCTGCTTCTGCCCGCCAGAAAGGGCGAAGGCGGAGTCGTGCAGCCGGTCCTTTACCTCATCCCAGAGGGCGGATTGGCGCAGCGAACGCTCCACGCGCTCTTCGATGAGGGTGTTGTCCCGAATCCCGGCCATTTGCAGGCCATAACTCAGGTTGGCGTAGATGGAGCCGGGCAGCGGCGTCGGCACAGCGAAGACCATGCCAATGCGCCGGCGCAGGTTGGTCACATCCACATTGGCCGCGTAAACATCCTGGCCGTTAAAGAGAATCTGGCCGGATTGCTGCGTGCCATCCAGCAGGTCGGCCAGCCGGTTGAGCAGGCGGAGCAGCGTGGTTTTACCCGCCCGCGATGGGCCAAGCAGAACAAATATCTCACGCGGGGCGATTTCCAGATTAATCCCGCGCAAAGCAATCGTGCCATCCGCATAAGTAAAAGACAAATCACGAACGGAGATAATAGGTGATGGGTTCATAGCATTTTCCGTTGACAGTTGACAATTGACAATTGCCAATTGTTAACCGTCTTACCACTCCCGTTTCCGCCGCATGGTGGTGCGGATCATCGTCGCTACCAGGGTGAAAGAGAGAACGATGAAGAGCAGGACGAGGGCTGTGCCGTACTGAATGCTCAATGGCATCCCAGGAACCTGGGTGGCGATGACGTAAAGGTGATAAGGCAAGGCCATCGTCTGGCTGAAGATGGAGTTGGGCAGTTCTGGCAAGTAGAAGGCGGCGACGGTGAAGAGGATGGGGGCTGTCTCGCCGGCCGCTCGCCCCAGACCGAGGATGATGCCGGTGATAATGCCGGGCAGGGCGTGGGGCAGCACCTGGTGGCGGATGGTCTGCCAGCGCGACGCGCCCAGACTGAGGCTGACGACGCGAAACTCGCGCGGCACGGCCAAAATCGCTTCTTCGGCGGTGCTGATGACAACGGGCAGGGTCATCAGGCCCAACGTGAGGGAACCGGCCAGGATGGAGGTGCCAAAGTTGAGGAAGAGGACGAACATGCCCAGGCCAAACAAGCCGTAGACGATGGAGGGAATCCCGGCCAGGTTGACGATGGCCAGGCGGATTGTACGGGTGAAGCGGTTGTCCCCGGCGTATTCGGCCAGGTAGATGGCGGCGCCGATGGCGATGGGGATGGCGGCGATGGCTGTGCCGAAGGTGAGCAGGATGGTGCCGAGCAGGGCGGGGAAAATGCCCCCTTCGGTCATGCCGTTGCGCGGCGGTTGGCTGAGGAATTCCCAGTTGACCGTGCCAATGCCCTGGACGACGATGAAGAGGACGACCATGACGATGGGGAGGATGACGACAACGGCCGTTGCCGAAATCAGCCCAATCGCAATCTTCTCACTAACTTGTCGGTTCATATTTGCCCCCCGCGCCGCCGCGCCCCACCGCCGATGAAACGGGTGGCCAGCGAATTGATGAAGAAGGTGATGAGGAACAACACAATGCCAATGGCAAAGAGCATACTGTAATGCAGGCTGCCCTGAGCCACCTCGCCCATCTCAGCGGCGATGGTGGCCGTCATGGTGCGGACCGGCTCGAAGAATGCGCCCAAGCTCAGGCCAGGGATGTTGGCCGCGTTGCCCGTTACCAGCATCACGGCCATCGTCTCGCCAATGGCCCGGCCGATGCCCAGCATAATGGCAATGACAATGCCGGAGCGAGCGGCCGGAAGCTGCACGCGCCAGATCGCCTGCCACTTGGTCGCGCCCAGGGCCAGCGCGCCGTCGCGGTACTCTTTTGGCACGGCGTAAAGCGCGTCTTCGGTGATGCTGATGATGGTGGGCAGGGACATATAGGCCAGGATGAGGGCGCCGGTGAAGGCGGTCAGGCCGGTGTTGGCTCCGGCTGCCTGGATCAGCGGGGCCAGGGCGACCCAACCGAGGAAACCGAGGACGATGGAGGGGATACCGGCCAGCACTTCGATGATCGGTTTGAGGATTTCGCGCAGCCAGATGGGGGCGATCTCGCCGAGGTAAACGGCCGTTGTCAGCCCCAGCGGCACCGCAATCACCACCGCCCCCACCGTCACCATCAGCGAACCGACGATCAGGGGGAGCAGCCCATACATATCCTCAATCGGATACCAGCGCGTCCCCAACATCTCTCGCAGCGGAACCTGGACAAAGGCGGGCGCGCCCTCGCGCAGCAGGAAAAGGAAGATGAGGGCGATGATGAAAACGGCCGAAAAACCGGCCAATCGAATCAACGATTCAATAATGATCTCGCGCCAGTTGCGCTGCGCAGAATCGGTGGTAATCGGCAATGCCTCCGGCGGAGGCGCATTGTTCAATGTTGCCATAATACAGCTCTCTCCTGTAAAGGAGCGAGAGCTAGAGCGAGAGCTAGAGGAAGAACTCTACTCTGGCTCTAGCTCTAGCTCTAGCTCCCGCTCTCCGGCAGCGGCACAAAGCCGAGCTGCGTGACGATGGCTTGCCCTTGTGGGCCAAGAATCCAGGCCAGGAATTCGCCAACTGCGCCGGCCGGTTCCCCGGCCGTATACATGTATAGGTCGCGGGCCAGGGTGTATGCGCCGCTGGCCGCCGTCTCCACTGTCGGCATAACGAAGGGGCCGGCGGCGGTGTCGGCAATCGCCACGATCTTCTCGTGGGCGGCGTCTACGTAGCCTAAACCGTCGTAACCGATGGCGTTGGGGTTGCGCCGAATTTCGCTGGTGATGCCCACAGAGGAGGGCATGAGCAGCGTTTGCGGGGCGAAGATGTCTTTGTTGTTCGGGTCGCCGCGCCGCACCACCTCTTCCAGGAAGTAGACGTGCGTGCCGGAGTTGGTCTCCCGCGAGAGCAGCACAATGTCGGCGTCGTTGCCGCCCACCTCGGCCCAATTGGTGATGCGGCCGGTGTAAATGTCGGCCAACTGGTCAATGGTCAGCTCGCTCACCGGGTTGTCGGGGTGGAGGATGATGGCCAGGGCGTCAATAGCGACAGTGTGTTCCATTGGCTCGACCCCGTTGGCTCGCGCGTCTTCGATTTCATTCTCTTTCATGGCGCGGGAGGCGTTGGCCAGGTCTACTGTGCCGTTGATCAGGGAGGCGATGCCGGTCCCGGAGCCGCCGCCGGTGACGGCGATGGAGACATCCGGGCGGATTTCGCGGTACGCTTCGGCCCAGGCCAGGGCGACGTTGACCAGGGTGTCTGACCCTTTGTTTTGGATGGTTTGTTGGGCGGAGGAGGAAACGGCCGTTGTGCCCGCCGACCGCCCGCACCCCATTAACAAAACCAGACAAAGTCCTAAACACATTAAAACCGCTCTACTGCCAGGGCGGCTGGGCTGTACATTCATCTTTTGCATAGTCGTATTCTCTCGTCAGCGCGACGATGGTTCTAAAATTTGCCAAAATGCCGTCCAATTTTACTAGGTTAACAAGATGTTAACAGCACCCTACTGTTAACATCTTGTTAACAAAAGGCGGGAAGCAAAGAGGGGGTGATAGGTGGTAAACGGCCGTTTTCCCCATTTTCGCCCTTCTCCCTCGTTAACCAAACGTTTACAAAACCATAGCCTTTTGTTAACCGCAAAAAACAAATCGTTAAACATGCGAAGCTACAATCGCTCACGTGGCTGATTAAATAGCCAATTCACGGCCTGTTTCTGGCTGGAAACAGGCTGATTCTACAAAGCACACAAACAACTTGGTTCTTAAGGAGAAGAAAGAAAAATGCGTTTTAGACTGTTCATTCTGGCAACACTGCTCACCCTGGTCCTGGCCGCCTGTGGCGGCACAGCGGCCGAACCCCAGGTCATCACCGAAGTCGTC
>CAYONK010000476.1:0-4157 GCA_964405285.1 uncultured Ardenticatenaceae bacterium | reverse complement strand
GCTGCCAGAGGCGGCTTTGCGGCCGCCACCCTTGCCAGGGCGCGCCCAGGCCGTCCCATTGGGCCACGATGTCGCCCGCTTCGTCGGTGATGTGGATGAAGATTTTCAGCGGGGTAGCGCTGGAGGTTTTAAACCAGTCGGTGAGGAGGGTGAGGGGTTGGCCGGAAACGGCCGTTTCCTCCACACGCCAATGGAGCAGCCCAATCGTCCCCCCTTCGTGCAGGAATTCGGCGCGGGGCTGGAATGCGCCTTCGTCTATGGGGGGCAGGCGGTAGAGACGGTAATTGCCTGTTTCTGCTACCAATTCCCACCAGGCCGTGAAGCCCATTTCATCCGCCAATGTGGGGCTGACTGGCAGAGCCAACCAACGGTTGTCGGTGTAAGGGAGGAGAACGGCCGTTGTCGCATCGAACCAATACGGCCGCACCTGATTGCTCTGGAACCGGGCAAAATCGGCCGGGGCCAATTCGTCCAGTTGCAGGTCGCCTAAGGCAAGTTCTACCATTTCGCCACGTGCCTCCACTTCGTAGATAAATATGCTGTAGCCAATTTTCGCCAGCGGCTTCCGCGCCCGGAACCAGGCGAATTGGTCATGGTCGGCAAAATGGACCCCTTGCAGCGTCGTGGCGCTGATGGCGTAATGGCCGGGGGCGGGGTCGTGGGGGTAAAACGGCCGTGCGGCCGGGTCCATCAGGCGCGGCGGCCAGCTATCCAGACCAGTGGTGTTGATGCCGTAATACGCCGGCCGACCCTGACCAAAATAGCTCAACCAGACGCGATTGACGCCATTCTCCTCCATCCACCCTTTCAGATTGCCTAAATCTTGCCCCCAATCCAGATTGCTGTCTACCAGAGAGCGCCAGCCACCGTTTGGCCCGCCCGCGAAGATATTGAAGTAGGCCAGGTAATAGGGGTGGAGCCAGAGGGCAATTGCCAACAACCAAATGATAGAGAAAGAGGCGAAGCGAATTGTGAATTTTGAATTGTGAATTGTGAAGTGTGAAGTTGCGAGGGTGGCGGCGATGAAAACGTAGAGGAATGGCAGAATGGGGAGCAGGTGGCGGTAACCGAGGTTGATGTCGGTGGTGAGGGTGATGGCGAAGTAGCCGAGGGCGGGGAGGAGGAGGAAAATTGTCAATTGCCAATGGGCAATGGGCAATGGCCAACCCTCTCGTAAATCGTCAACCGTCAATCGTAAATAGGTGAAAGCGGCCAAAGCCAACAGCAGCAGGGTGGGCAAGGGGGTTTTGAGGAGGAAGGCGATGGGGAAGTAATACCACCAGCCGCTGTCGGAGTAGCTGCCGAGTAGGAAAGCCGGGGTGGATTTTTGCAGCCGGCCGCCAATATCCAACAGTTGCTCCAAATGGTGCGATAGGGGCAGGGTCAGACCGCCAAGTTGGGGCAGCGTGGGCAAGTTGTCCGGCAGCGTCCCCACCTGAAAGCCATACGTCGCCCACAGCGTCAGCGGCGCGACGAAGACATAGGCCACCACAAGTATGAGGAGATTGCGGACGGTATTCCGCACTCCGCACTCCGCAATCCGCAATCCGCAAGTCGCCAGGATGATGAGGGCGAAGAGCGGCACGAACAACCCGGCAGTGAACTTGGTGTTTTGCAGCAGGCCAAAGGCAATTCCGGCGAAGAGGGCACGGGACCAAGACGGCCGTTGCCAAAACCACCACAACCCATACCCCGCCAAAAAAGCAAAAAAAGTCAGCCCCAAATCGGTCGTCGTCAGGCGGGTGTGGGCCAGGATGTTGGGATCGAAGGCCACCAGACCGAGGACGAGCAGCGCCGCCCAGCGTTTGCGCGTGAGCTGCCAGGCCCAACGCCCGGCCAGCGCCGCCAGCAGCAGCCCCAGCCAGATCGTCGGCAGGCGGGCCAGGAACATCGTCCGGGCCACATCGTTGCCGATCTCCCAGAGGAACAGTTCGGCCGGGCGGTGGAAACTATTTTGCTGCCAGGAAGGGTCATCTGTCGGCAGGCGGACGGCGGGGTCGCCGACGAGCAAGGCAGCGTTGAGGGCGTTCAGGCCCAGCGGGTGGCCGACGCGCATGTGCTGGTTTTCGCCGCGCAGATAGCCCAGGCCGCGCACCAGGAAGCCTTGCTCGTCGAAGGTCGGGCCGAGGCTCCGCAGGCTGGTGACGGCCAGGGTGAAGAAGATGAGGAGAACGGCCGTTGTCCCCCACCACGCCATCTGATCAGACAGGCGAAAACGCATGAATTGGAGTTCCGGGGGCAAGTAGGTGGGTTGGTTAGCTGGTTGGTTAACAAACAAGCCAACCAACCAACTAACCAACCGATTTATGCCTAATCCAGCGGCGTTACCTGAACATAATCATAGAACCAGATAGAAGGTTTGTACTCTTCGCTAGAAGCAAACACGCCGAAGTATGGTTGTTGGAAATGGGTGGTATCGGTGAAGTGGAAGCGCTGCGAGCCATCAATGAAGAGACGCGCCCCGTCCTCGCGGACCTCCAACCGGTAGGTGTGCCATTCTAGTGAGGGGCCATTGGCCAGCACATCGCCGGCATCAATCATCGGCCCAATACGCTTTAGTAGGCTACCACCGCAAGTAGGACACCACACCAACTGATCCACCTGTTCATAGAGCAGCTTCAGCGGCCCGTAAAAGATAAAGTTAAGGGTATAGAATCTGTTAAAACAGTTAGTGAACTCGTAGATATTGTTGTAATCGGGGCACAGACCGCCATTCCAGTCGGCAGCGAAGGCCATGCCGCCAGAGACCAGATTAGACGCATCGTGAACACGGGCGCGGTATTCAATGACGTAGGGGATTGAGGGCGCTTGCTTCATTGGGCTGGCTATCATCCAATCCCAACGATCATCCACAATCACGATGTAATTACCAGCCTCTGCGCCCGACCCATAATAGGAGAAGGTCTTTTGCAAATAAGAGGTGCGGCGCAAAGCCCAACCGCTGGCTGAATCGGTAAAATCATCCCGATACCCACCGACAACTGTCAATGTGTCGGACCAGGCCCCAGAGGAAACGCCTACCATCCCGCGTATACGGTAGTAGTAACTGTTCGACCAGGAAAGCGGTTGTTGGACGTTGTGGCTGGTCGCGCCAGCGCCGAGAGCGTATACCGTAGGATTGCTGAAGTCGGAAGTTTTGGCCTCTTGCAATTCATAACCGGTAACACCAGGAAGAGGCTGCCAGGACACGGTCCATTGGTTGTTGCTATTGGGACGAGAAGCGGTGAGGGTGGTTTCCAGACCAGCGCCGGTCACCGTGACGATGTTCGACCAGGGGCCAGCGAGATCGTTGACCAGGCCACGAACCCGGTAGTAGTATTGATTGGCAACAGTAGGCGGGTGCTGAATGGCCTGCGAAGTAGTGTTGCCAGCCAGGTTGTAGGTATTAGGATTGGCAAAATCCGGTGTCTGCGCCTCTTGTAGTTCATAACCGGTGATGTCGCTGCCCAAATTGCTCCAGGAGAGGACCCAGCTGTTGTTGGCCGTAGGCGTCGTGGCGGCGAGAATCGGCACAGGGATAGGTTTCTGGATAATTGGCAAGTAGACAACGTTGGCAGATGAAGGTGTGTGAGTGATCAGCGTAACGGCCGTTAAGCTATACGCCTCGTCCATGCCTAACACAACGGCCGTGTTGGTAATGCTCTCACCCAACGGGAACGCCGGATCAACCTGGGCCAACAGATCAATCTGCACCGAACCACCAGACCCTAACATCCCTACCCAGGTCAGCACACCATTCTCATAACCAGAATTATCAGGATCCGCGATGCCGTTGATCGGGGGATGGAAAACACTGTCCTGGTAGATGACACCCGCGGGCAAAACGTCTGTCATGGTGACAGGCATCAATCCGCTGATGGCATTGTTCGTCAGAACGATGGTATAAGCCAACGTCTCTGCTGGCTCAGCCGTCTCCTGGTCAACCAGTTTTTGCGATTGACTTAGATCAGTAATCGCTTCCTGCTCGGCGCGCAGGCCATAGGTTATCAAGAACAAAAATCCAAACGCTAACAAAAGCGTGCCAATAAACCAGAGCAGGCGTCCGCCTGCAAAGACATTTTTCTGCAACTCCATATGTTACACTCTCCTTAAATTGTATAGGTGGGCAGACGCCCTCAGTCAATCGGTCAAACTATTGGTGACAAGTTAAGCAACTG
>CAYONK010000475.1:0-4175 GCA_964405285.1 uncultured Ardenticatenaceae bacterium | reverse complement strand
TTCAACTTGAGCAAAATATCCTTTACAAATTTTTCTGTAGACCTGTCATGCTGAGAGCCTGTGCTGAGCAACGCCGAAGCATCCTCCGAAGCATCCCGTTCCCCTGGAAAATCCGAGGCCGTAGGGATGCTTCGCTTCGCTCAGCATGACAATTCAGCGCTAATTTGTAAAGAAGATGCCTCGCTTGATAAACCATGCCGGATTACGGAATACGGCTCACGATTTACGGGATACGCAATTTTGGCAGCAGTTGACCGATGAACTGGAAACGGTCAGCCAGGTTGCCACCCACCTCTAGCTGTACGCCGATGGTGGCAATGATCAGGTCTAGTTCGCGGCTGGGGGCGCGGTCGAGCCATTGGTTGAGCGCCTGCGGCAGCGGCGTTCCGGCCTGCATGTCGTCTAGCACGCGCTGCGCCTCGGCGGACAAGGGATCGTCCATGTCCTGAGCCGCCATCTTCAAACCTTGCGGCAGGCTGTAGCCAGACCGTAAGGCGACTTCCATCACGCGGAGGAATTCGGGCAATTGTTGGGAAAGGGTTGGGGGTGTTTCGCTCATGGTTTTACCTCGGTAGATTTTGGTTGGTCAACGCCTAATTCGCGTAGACGACGCTGGTATTCCGCGTAGCCGTATTCCAGCATGTAGATGGTGTTGATGGCGCGTTCGATAACGGCCGTGTTGTGGCGCTGGTCTGGGTATCCCCAATGTTGGGCCAAAAAGGCAATTTGTCGCGCTGTTTCGCTGGTAATCTGGATGCTGATCTGTTTCATACGCCTCCTTTAATACACGTTTATCGTCTATTAAGAATTATTTTAGTGGATAATCGTCTATTGTCAAGCAGTAGAAAAGCAAAAGCCACAAATTGGCTGGCAACCAATTTGTGGCTTTTTCAGTTTCTTAAACGGCCGTTTGGCCAAGAAAATCAGACCAATTGATATTGGTAGGGGAACAGGGCCACCGGCAGCAGCTTGAAATGCTGCTTGGCGAAGGGGATGCCGACGATGGTGATGGCTAAAATCGCGGCGCTGATCAGGTGCGCCAGGGCGATCTCCCACCCAAAGAGAATGATCCACAGGACGTCAAAAACCAGGGGCAAGAACCCTCCGGCGCGTTTGCCCGGCACAACTTCTTTGCCAAAGGGGGCGAACGTTGCCACGCCCAATTTGATGGACTGAATGCCAAAGGGGATGCCGACAATGGTGACGCAGAGCAGCAGCCCGCCGATGATATACCCCAGTCCGGCGAGGAACCCGCCGAAGATTAACCAGATAACGTTACCTAAACAGCTCATGCTTCTCTCCTCATGTTATTTCGGATTTTCGATTTCGGATTTCGGATTGAAATGCGTTTCTGTGCCACTATTACGTGATGAGGCAGGGTGGGTTGCGCGTAACGGCCGTTTGCCTGTTATAATTCACCGACCTTTCATGAATTAAGAGATTGGAGATGGACTCAATCTACAATCTCCAACCTCCCACCCTCAAGGAGTGCGTATGACCAGTTCAACCAGAACGCAAAACGGCCGTTCCCGCATCGCCGCCGCCTTTGCCCAGGCCCAAACGGAGCGGGCCGCCGCCCTCATGCCCTACTTTACGCTAGGCTACCCGGATCGCCAAACCTCTCTCGACGTGATCGCCGCCATCGCCGCGCACAGCGATTTGCTGGAACTAGGCGTGCCCTTCAGCGACCCGCTGGCCGACGGCCCCACCATCCAGCACAGCACCCAGGTCTCGCTAGAACAGGGGACCACCGTCGCCGACTGTCTGGCGATGGTCGCCGAACTGCGCGGGCAAGGCATTGAAACCCCGGTGATGTTGATGGGCTACTATAACCCCATCCTGGCCTACGGCATTGCCGAGTATGTCGCTGCCGCAGCAGCTGCCGGCGCGGACGGCTTTATCGTGCCAGACCTGCCGCCGGAAGAGGCGGCCGAATTAGAAGCGGCGGCCAACGCCGCCGGGCTGGCCCTGATCCACTTTTTGGCCCCCACCAGCAGCGAGGAGCGGATAACGGCCGTTGCCCAACGCGCCCAGGGTTTCATCTACCTGGTCAGCCTCACCGGCGTCACCGGGGCGCGGGCAAACACCTCAGCCGACCTGGCCGCCTTCGTCGGCCGGGTGCGAGGGCAGACAGACGCGCCCCTGGCGGTTGGATTTGGTATCAGCAGCCCGGAGCAGGCAACGGCCGTTGGTCAGTTGGCCGATGGCGTCATCGTCGGCAGCGCCCTGATCAACGCCGTAGACAAAGCTGAAACCGACAAACCGGCCGCCGCCCGCGTCTTCGTCCAATCGCTGCAAAACGCCCTGACCGCCTGATCCGCATTTGACACGGAGATATTCTCCGTGTTCTCCGTGTAAGTTCCTCAAGCGGCTCTATCGACAAGCAAACTGATTGTTATTTGATAGAGCCAATCCCCTTGAATTCCCCCCACCCCCTCATTACAATCAGAAGTAGATATTGAAAACGGTCTAGACCCTAAGGGTTTCTGAAACCCTTAGGGTCTTACGGACTATTTCGGAGGATTCTGATGAGCAGCAAAAATGGACACAATGGACAGGGTGAAGTCGGTAGCTTCAAGGTAAAAGCTGGCCTGGCGCAAATGTTAAAGGGCGGCGTGATCATGGACGTGGTCACGCCAGAGCAGGCTGTTATCGCCGAGGAGGCCGGAGCGGTAGCGGTGATGGCTCTGGAGCGCGTCCCGGCCGACATCCGCGTGCAGGGTGGCGTGGCCCGCATGTCCGACCCCGGCATGATCAAAGAGATCATCGCCGCCGTCACCATCCCGGTGATGGCCAAAGCGCGTATCGGCCATTTCGTCGAAGCGCAAATTCTAGAAGCCATCGGCGTGGACTACATTGACGAGAGCGAAGTCCTCACCCCGGCCGATGAGGAACACCACATCTACAAGCACAACTTCAAAGTGCCCTTCGTCTGCGGCTGCCGCAACCTGGGCGAAGCGCTGCGGCGCATCGGCGAAGGCGCGGCAATGATCCGCACCAAAGGCGAGGCGGGCACGGGCGATGTGGTGGAGGCCGTGCGCCACGCCCGCACCGTGTTGGGCGAAATCCGCCGCCTGCAACTGATGCCCGACGAAGAGCTGATGAGCTACGCCAAGACCATTGGCGCTCCTTTCGCTCTGGTGAAGGAGACGAAGGAATTGGGCCGCCTACCGGTGGTCAACTTCGCCGCTGGCGGCATTGCCACCCCGGCCGACGCCGCCCTGATGATGCAGATTGGCGTGGATGGCGTCTTTGTCGGCTCTGGCATCTTCAAGAGCGCTGACCCTGCGCCCCGCGCCCGCGCCATCGTCGAAGCGACCACCCATTACAACAACCCGGAAATTCTGGCTCGCGTCAGCGAGAACCTGGGCGAGCCGATGGTGGGCATTAACGTCAGCAGCCTGCCGGAGAGCGTGCAGTTGGCTGTGCGCGGCTGGTAGAGGAAGCGGGGGAGCTGGGGAGCAGGGGAGATGGGGGGGCGGGGGAGCAGAGGAAAATCCCCCCGCTCCCCTGCCCCTCCGCTCCCCTGCCCCCTTGCTTTTTATGGAGTTGGGTTGTATGAAGATCGGCGTTTTGGCGCTGCAAGGCGCGTTTGCAGAGCATATTCAGATATTGCGCGAGTTGGGGGTGGAGGCGGTGGAGGTGCGGCTGCCGGAACAGCTTGAAGGGCTGGATGGCCTGATCATCCCCGGCGGCGAGAGTACCACCATTGGCAAGTTGGCGACGCTGTACAACTTTATGGAGCCGCTGAGCCAGTTTGCGGCGGAGAAGGCGATGTGGGGGACGTGCGCCGGGATGATTTTTATGGCGAAGGAGATCGGCGACGGCCGTTCTGATCACGGTCAGCCCCTTCTTGCCATCATGGACATTGTGGTGGACCGCAACGCCTTCGGTCGGCAGGTGGACAGCTTTGAGGTGGGGTTAGACGTGCCTGCCCTGAACAATGGCCACGCAGAGCCGTTCCCGGCCGTCTTTATCCGCGCCCCGCGCCTGGTGGCGGCCAAAGGGGAGGCAAAGGTTTTAGCGCAATTGGGGGATGGAACGGCCGTTGCCGCCCAACAAGGCAAATGGCTCGTCACCAGCTTCCACCCGGAACTGAGCGGCGACAAGCGGTTTCATCAATATTTTTTGCAGGTAGCCGCTGGTAGCTGGTAGCTGGTAGCTGGTGGGGTGAT
>CAYONK010000474.1:0-4178 GCA_964405285.1 uncultured Ardenticatenaceae bacterium | reverse complement strand
GGAACGGCCGTTGTCCTGATACTCATAATCGGCATAAATTTCTTGCCAGTCGTAGGTACTCATTGTTGGTTTGGTAATCCTGTATTTGGCAGCGGTTCCGGTGTTCCGTGTTCCGCTGGATAAGTTTGCTTAAAAACAAAAAAGCCACCGAACATCTCCATGTCCCGTGGCTCGCGGTGGCCGCTACACGCCCAACTCCCAACTATCAACTCCCAACTGTGGGATCAAAAAAGCCACGGGTCAATTGTCGCGTGAGCCGTGGCCGCAATCAGCTTAGGCTGATCAGGTAGCGGTATTCAGTTTTAGGCAGTGGATTACCAGAAACCAATTACCAGCAGGCAGGCGTACTCACACGACAGCTATTCAATTCGCCCACTTGAACTTTCTCTAATTTTTGCATCATGCGAGTAACCTCCTTTCGGTAAATGTTTGTTTATTTTGTCAGACGAGTGGCAGTCTAGCACAGAATCGTGATCGGCGTCAAGTCCTGCGAGAGCCAACTTCCTCGGCGCCCTACGCCCGGCGGCTGGCGATGAGAACACCAGCGAAAACGAACAATGCGCCAACCAGCACCAACAAGCCAGGGACTTCGTTGAAGATGAGCAAAGCGAGAAGAGAGGCCCCAATCGGCTCGGCGAAGATCGTCACGCCGACGAAGGCGGCGGGCAGATAGCCCAGGGCATAATTAAAGGAGGAGTGGCCCAACAGTTGGGGCACAATGCCCATCAGCAGGAAGAGCAGATAGGCTTGCGGGCTGTAGCCGAGCAAGCTATTGCCCGTCAGCCAGACGACGAGGATGAGGCAGAGGGCGGCCGTGCCGTAAACCAGGGTGGCATAGCTGACCAACGAGAGCCGCGCTCGCAGCTTACGGCCAATAAGCAAGTAGCCGGAAGCGGCCGCCGCCCCCAGCAGCGCCAGACCGTTGCCAAGCAACGGCCGTTGCCCCTCCCCCACCTCGCCCAGATTCAGCAGGAAACGGCCGTTTTCCACCCCCACCACCTCCGCCAGACTGATTACCACGCTGCCCAACAGCGCCAGCGCCATGCCGATCTTCAACGGCCGGGGGAACGATTCACCCAGAAAAAAGGGGGCTGCCAGGGCCACCCACAACGGCGACGTAGAGACCAACACCGTCGAACTGGCTACCGAAGTATAAGCCAGCGAGCTGATCCAGGCGGCAAAATGGACCGCCAACAGCGCGCCGGAGAGCAGCGCCAACCGCCAATCCGCCCAGGCCAATCCCCGCACCTCTTGCCGGTGGCGCGTCAGCATCAGGGGCAGGAGAATGAGGGTGGCAACGGCCGTTCGGTAGGCAGCAATCACCAGAGATGGCGCCGCCTCACCCTGCGCCAGCCGCGCCAGAATCGAGCCAAAAGAGACGGCTAAAATCCCGGCCAGCAGCACAAAAATTGGTGAAACACGCGGCTTTGTTGGCTGAATCATAGGCATATAAAACGGCAAAACGGCCGTCTTGCTCCTCTGTTGACAAAGGTCTCTACTGTCGCTAGAATGAGAACATTGACCCGCGTGAGAATGGTAACAAGCAACCCCCCGCCGGTCAATCTACCAATCCAAACCGTTCACCTGAACTCGTTATCACACTCGTTATCACACAAGGAGATACCATGGCTTTTGAATTACCCCCACTTCCCTATGCCCACGACGCTTTAGAACCCCACATTGATTCCCGCACCATGCAAATTCACCACGGCAAACACCACGCCGCTTACGTCAATAATCTTAACGCTGCCCTGGAAGGCCATCCCGAATTTGCCGGCATGAGCATCGAAGCGCTGCTCGCTGACCTGAACAGCGTCCCGGAAAGCGCCCGCACCGCCGTGCGCAACAATGGTGGCGGCCACGCCAACCACACCCTTTTCTGGCAAATTATGAATTCTAATGGCGGCGGCGAACCCACTGGCGATCTGGCCGCGGCGATCAACGCCACCTTCGGCAGTTTCGACCAATTCAAAGAAGCCTTCGCCAAAGCAGCCGCCACCCGCTTTGGCTCCGGTTGGGCCTGGTTATACGTGGATGGCAACGGCAAATTAGCCGTCGGTTCCACCCCAAATCAGGACACCCCCCTCATGGAAGGCAATACGCCCATCCTCGGCCTCGACGTTTGGGAACACGCCTATTACCTCAACTACCAGAACCGCCGTCCCGATTACATTGGCGCCTGGTGGAATGTTGTAGATTGGAATGCAGTTGCCGCCAATTATGCTGCGGCAACTGCATAACCGTGTATAATTATGTCGAACCGGCACAAAGAAGCCGGTATTAGTAAATAAGCCAAAAGGAGAAATCTTATGACCCACATCGTTACCAGATTGTGCCTGCGCGATACAGCCTGTGTGGAGGTGTGCCCGGTTGAATGTATGGTTTTGGGTAAACCAGAAGAGGAATGGCCCTGGCTGTATATCGATCCGGATACCTGCATTGACTGCGGCGCATGCGTGCCGGAATGCCCCTACGAAGCCATCTTCCCTGAAGAAGAAGTGCCGTTCAACTACGAAGCGCCCGCTGGTGTTTGGATTGCTAACACCAAAGCGCTTCTGCCGGATGGCGTCCTCCTCGAAGGTGAGATTGATGGTCATACCGTGAAAGTGCTGAACGCCAAACAATTGGCCGGGGGCGAAATTCTGGACCTGACCGAAGATATTGAGCCGAACTACAGCTTCTTCTCGGAAGGGCCTGGCTACGACGCGCTCGACTAATCGCTTTTTGTGGCGGCCAATCGGAAACTCTCCGGTTGGCCGCTTTTTTTATTTCTCAGCATGATATGAGAGACAGCCATATGTGGCTGTCTTTTTCAGGGCGGCGTCCATGGGTGCGGCCTTTTTTTGCGCCACACTGGTGGTATAATGAGGTGCGCGTTTACTCAGGGGTCCTGGGTTGCCCAGAAAGTGGCCGACCTCGAGATGGGAACCGCGTCTGATGGGAGATGGAGAGTTTACGGCTTCAGCGCTCAATCTATGAGGAGATGATTACCCGGTTGCAGGCAGCCTATCCGCTGGAGGGCTGCGGTATTTTGGCCGGGCGGCCGGGGGTGGCGACGCGGATTTACCCGGTGGAGAATGCCCTGCGCAGCCAGACCGCTTATGAGATGGAGGCGGCACAGCAGCTGGCAGCGATGCTGGCGGTTGAAGAGGCAGGTCTGGAGATGGTGGCCATCTATCATTCGCACCCGGATGGCCCGGAACGGCCGTCGCCGACTGACGTGGCGCTGGCCTTTTACCCGGACCTGGCCCAGGTGATTGTGTCGTTGGCAGAGCGAAAACGGCCGTTATCCCGCGCTTTTATGGTGGGAAACGGCCGTTATCATGAGATCCCCCTGCTCATCGAGTAACCAACTGACGGGTGTCGGGTTGTTATAGATGCAGCGGAGAGAAAGGGTTGCCACCGCAACCGGCCACCTGCCACCCGCAAAACAAACTTAAACTGAGAGAGGATTATTGCTTTGAACGTTGTTTATTTACTTTTGGCTGGTTTATTTGGGTACGTTTTGGGGTCTGTTCCCTTTGGCTGGGTTTACGTTAAGGCCAAGACGGGCAAAGACATCCGCACCATTGGCAGCGGCCGGATGGGAGGGACCAACTCCTACCGGGCGGCCGGACTGCTCATCGGCATCCTCACCGCGCTGAGCGATTTTCTCAAAGGAGCCGTCTCTGTCTGGGTGGCGAGCTGGCTCTTTGGCGCGGCGGCTGACCCCGCCTGGCTACCCTGGATTCTTACCTTTGGCGGCGTGATGGCCGTGATGGGCCACAACTGGTCTATCTTCCTGAAGTTTAAGGGAGGCGCGGGGACCGGGCCGAACGTGGGTTGGGCGACGGCGCTCTGGCTGCCCATCTTCCCGCTTCTCTTCCTCGTCGGCCTGGGACTGATGTTGACGGTGGGCATGGCTTCCGTCGCCTCCATGGTCGTCGCCCTCCTCATCCCCATCGCCTTTGCCATTCTCTATTTCATGGGAATCAACCCCATAAGCGGCACGGAACTATCGCTGGCTCCATTGGTGGGCGGATTGGTCACAGCGGCCGCCGTCGCCTGGGCCTTACGCCCCAACTTCCAACGCATCATCGCCGGCAACGAGCGCGTCGTCGGCCCTCCCGCCAAACGCAAAGAACGGAAGGAAGCAAGCAGAGGAGCGTAGGAGTAGGGAAGCGGGGGAGCAAATGAAT
>CAYONK010000473.1:0-4184 GCA_964405285.1 uncultured Ardenticatenaceae bacterium | reverse complement strand
CTCGAAGGGGGTGGGGATGGCGTCGGCAACGGCCGTTTCCAGCGGCGCAAGGGTCCCCTCCAGCGGCGCGACGATGGCCGGGGGTAGGCTGGTTTGCAGCGGCGTGGGCGGCGGCAGCAGTAAATTCGGCTCCGGCTCGTTGCCCCGGCAGGCGGCCAGCAAAACAAGCGTTAAAATAACCAAAATCGGGTGAAGAAGTCGTGTGTTCATGGGCGGAATTTATTACAAAGAAACAAAAGGAACAAAGGAACGGAGTTTTTCTTTCTTTCTTTGTTCCTTTGTTCCTTTGTATAAAAAACAGTTCATTCAATCGAACGCATAGCTCGTTGGTAATAGGCGCTGGTTTCGTCCAGGCCGTAGCTGTGCCGCAAAATCAGGTCTACCAGACTGCGCTGCCGCTCTGGGGAAAGGTCGGGCGGGGTTTCTAGCGGGTGGTACATGGTGTAGTAGGGCACTTCCGGCAGGTCTGGCCCCATCGGGGGCGTCAGCAGGTCAATGTGGGGCAGCAGCAGGCTGCCGTTGCGCTCGTAGAAGCGGATGCGCTTCTGGCGCAGCTCTTGCTCGTGCGGGTCGGCGGTGTCTGACGGCCGTTCCACCTCCCAACAGATGCCCACCGGTAGCTCACCGCCAGACATTTGTGCGTCTTCCAACACATGCTCAATCGTCTGCTGCAACAACCAGGAACCGATGCCTTGACCGCGGGAAACGGCCGTTGTCGCCAGATACCACAAAAAAGCCAACCGCTCCTGAGGGTGATAGGTGTAGACGGACAACGCCCGCACTGTGTCGCTGCCCACGCCAACGGCGAAACGGAAAATCGTCTCACCTGGCTGCGGCTCGGCCGGCGCGCTCGCCATCAACGCCTGCAAATGCTCTACCGGGTCCATCTCCTCCGGCGGAAAAGAGTCCAGATAAATCGCCACCGCCTCCCGCGACCAGCGCCGCTTCGGGTCCGTCAGGACGTGCCAACTAATTTGTTCTGCCATTGATTTAGTCCTTAGTCGTTAGTCGTTAGTCGTGTAGTCGTGTAGTCGTCAGTCTCGTGTCTCCCCTGCTCCCCTGCTCCCCTGCTCTTCCACTCCGCACTCCGCACTCCCGTAGTGTAGGGAACGACGGCCGTTTTGACAACCCTCCGCCCGCCATTTTGCCCATGACACCGCTTCGGGGGCGGGTTACAATTGGCCCCATGAGCGATTATTTACACGGATTGAATGAACAGCAGCGAACGGCCGTTACCGCCCCAGATGGCCCCGTCCTCGTCCTCGCCGGACCGGGCAGCGGCAAAACCCGCGTCCTCACCCAGCGCATCGTCTACCTCATGCGCGAACGGCGCGTACCGCCCTGGCACATCCTGGCCGTCACCTTCACCAACAAAGCGGCCAAAGAGATGACCCACCGCATCGAAAAGCTGCTCGACGCCGCCCCACGCGGCCTGACCATGGGCACCTTCCACGCCATCTGCGCCCGCATCCTGCGCCGCGAGACGGAGAATCTCACCTACTACGGCCCCGATTTCGTCATCTTCGACACCGCCGACCAGCTACAAGTCGTCAAGCAAGTGCTGAAAGAACTCAACCTCGACGACAAAAAATTCCCGCCGCCCAAGCTCCTCAGCGGCATCAGCAACGCCAAAAACGAGATGATCACCGCCGACGAGTACGCCGCCACCAACTACATCGCCGAAGTGACCAGGCGCGTTTACGCCCGCTACCAACTCACCCTGCAAGCCAACAACGCCATGGACTTCGACGATCTGCTGATGAACACGGTGCTGCTTTTCGAGGAGCGGCCCGACGTGCTGCAAAAATACCAGGAGCGTTACCAGCACATCCTGGTGGACGAGTTTCAGGACACCAACACCACCCAATACGCCCTCATCCAACGCCTGGCCGCCGCCCATCGCCGCGTCTTCGCCGTGGGCGACTCGGACCAATCTATCTACAAGTGGCGTGGGGCCGATTTCCGCAATATCCAGCGTTTTGAGCAGGCGTACCCGGAGGCGCAGGTGATTCTGCTGGAGCAAAATTACCGCTCCACCCAGATTATTTTGGACGCCGCCAAAGCAGTCATCCGCCACAATCCGCAGCGCGTCCACAAGGAGTTGTTCACCGAGCGCAAAGGGGGCGAGCGCATCGTCATCAGCGAGGCGTACAATGATTTGGAGGAGGGCGATCTGGTCGTCGGTACGCTGCAAAGTTTGCTGCTGGATGGCTACTCGCCCGGCGATGTGGCCGTGATGTACCGCACCAACGCCCAATCCCGGATCATCGAAGAGGCGTTTGTCCGCGCCGGTATCCCTTACCGGCTGGTCGGCGCGACCCAGTTCTACAAACGGCGCGAGGTGAAAGACCTGATCGCCTATTTGCGTCTGGTGCATAATCTGGCCGACTCGGTTAGCTTTAACCGGATTGTCAACGTGCCGACGCGGGGCATTGGGGCGAAGACCTTGCAGCAGTTTCAGGAGTGGGCGGCGGCCAATGGCTGGCAGCCGGGCGAGGCGTTGGTGGAATTGGTCAGCCGGCCGGACGTGCAGCACCCGTTTGGCGGCCGCGCCTTGTCGGCCTTAGAGCAGTTTGGCAATTTGCTGCTGGCCTGGGTGACGCTGGGGGGGGAAACGGCCGTTTCCCACCTCTTCGACCTCATCCTGGAACAGACCGGCTACCAGAGCTACATCAACGACGGGACTGTCGAAGGGCAGGAGCGCTGGGAAAACGTGCTGGAACTACGCAACGTCGCCGCCCTCGACGGCGAAGCTGGCTTGAGCGACTTCCTGGAACAGGTCGCCCTCGTCTCCGAAGCCGACAACGTGGAAGAAGCGCCCAGTTCCGTCACCTTGCTCACCCTGCACGCCGCCAAAGGGCTGGAATTCCCCGTCGTCTTCATCGTCGGCCTGGAAGAGGGGATGCTGCCCCACAGCCGTTCGCTCGACGACGCCGAAGAGTTGGCCGAGGAGCGGCGGCTCTTCTACGTCGGCCTGACTCGCGCCGAAGACCGGCTTTACCTCAGCCACGCCTTCCGCCGCTCCTTTTATGGCGAATCGGAAGCGGCCGTTCCCTCCCGTTTCCTCATGGACATCCCCGACGAATTGACGGATGGGGCCAGACCGGGGGCGCGGCGGCAGCAAAGTCTCTCGCGCATGAGCAGTTGGGGAAGCAGCGCGCCCGCCTGGTCTGGCAAAAGTCGCGCCGCCACCACCGGCAGCACAAGCTGGAACCAATCCACCTCGCGCCCCGCGCCGCCGCCCGCTCGTAGTGAGCCAACTCGCCAATCATTGCCCAAGCCCAACTACCTCAGCCAGCCGGAGCCAGAGCCAGAACGCGCCGCGCCCGCCAAAGCCAGCTACCAGACAGGCCAGACGGTGCGCCACGCCAAATTCGGCGAAGGCATCGTCATCGAAAGCAAACTCACCGGCCAGGATGAAGAGGTGAGCGTCGCCTTCAAGGAATTCGGCATCAAGCGGCTGGCGGCTAGCTTTGCGAAGTTGGAGATAGTGGGGGAAAGCAGTTGATAGATGACAGTTGATAGTTGATAGTTGGGAGTTGACAGTAGACAACTCCCAACTATCAACTATCAACTCCCAACTACTATGCACTACATCATTGACGGCCATAACCTCATCGGCAAGCTGCCGGACCTGTCGTTGTCTGACCCGGATGACGAGATGCGTCTGACGCTGCGCTTGAAAAGCTGGATCGCCGAGAGTAAGAGCCGGGAGGTGACGCTGTTTTTTGATGGTGGCGCGCCGGGCGGCCACCAAAACCGGTTGTCCGGCCGTCACCTGAAGGTGATTTTTGCCCCGTCCGGGCAAACGGCCGATTCGCTCATCATCCGCCACCTGAAAACGGTGAAGAATCCGGGCAACGTCACCCTCGTCACCAGCGACCGGGAGATTATCCGGGCGGCGCAGGCGCTGCGTATCCGCCATTTGCTGTCTGAGGAGTTTGTGCGGCGGATGGGTTTTGTTTTTCGGGAGGAGAAGGAGAAAGAGGAGAAGAAGGGGGCGGAAACGGCCGTTTCCCCCGAAAAACCCGACGACCCTCGCCTCAACCCGGCCGAAGTGCAAGAATGGCTCGACCTCTTCGGCCCGCCCCCCGAACGCCCGAAAAAGCCTCGGCCGGCCGCGCCAACTCCTCCTCCCCCACCAGCGACCAGCAACCAGCCGCCAACCACCAAAAAAAACCGCC
>CAYONK010000472.1:0-4188 GCA_964405285.1 uncultured Ardenticatenaceae bacterium | reverse complement strand
TAGGGTCGCGGCAAGTCTGGCTCGTGGCCGGGCTGTTTATTGGGCTGAACGCTTATCTCTTCACCGCCTCGCGCCTGCTGCCGCCGACGCTGCTGCTGTTGGGGTTGTTCGCCTGGTTGTTTGACCGGAGCAGGCTACACGAACAGGGACGGCACATCCTGGCGGCGCTGCTGCTGGCCGGGTTGGTGGCGCTGCCGCAGATGTTGTTTTACCAGGGCAATCCGGGTATTTTCATGGAGCGGTTTCGGGCGTACAGTCCATTGGCCGGGCAGGCGGATTGGCTGGCGCGGGAGGCGATGGTGTTGGGGAGTGAAACGGCCGTTTGGCTGCGCCAGTTAGAGCGGGCCTTGTTCGCCTTCAACGCCAATCTCGATTTTAGCCCGGCGTACCGGCCAGGTGCGCCGCTGCTCAGCACCCTCCCGGCCATCTTGTTCGTCCTGGGGGTGATGGTGGCGCTGCTAAAGCCGCGCCAGACGCGGGCGGCGCTGCTGCTGATCCCGATTGGCGTCGCCCTGCTGTTTGGCGGGGCGTTGTTGATCGAGACGCCGAGCAGTCACCGGTTGGTGGCGATGGCTCCGTTTGTCAGTTTGCTGGCGGGGTTGGGGCTGGCGCAGGTCGCCGATTGGGCGGTGGCCCTGCGCGGCGAAGCGGCGAGGTCGCGGCGTTGGCTCTTGCCCACGCTGCTTATCCTGGCGGCGTTGCTGGCGGTGAGTGAGGTGTGGTTTTATAACGGCCGTTACCGTCAAAGCTACACCTTCGGCGACCGCAATACTGAAATCGCATACGGGGTCGCCGACTATTTGAACCGCCTGGATGGGGCCAGTTGGGAAGCCTATTTTTACGGCCCGCCGAGCATGTACGTCAGCTTCCCCACCCTTCCCTTCCTGGCGCAAGAGTTCCGCGCCGGGCGAAATCTATTCGACGTAGACCCCGCGCCGGAAGCAGCCGCCGCCGCGCTGCCCACGCGCGGGGAGATGCACCTGACCTTCATCTTCTTGCCCGAACGAGCGGGAGAAATTGGCCCAGTGCAGCAGCAATTTACCAACGGCCGGACCTATTCCTTTCCCGGCCGCCACGCCAACCCACTTTTTTACGTATACGAGGTAGATAAAGAGGAGTAACTGGCCGCTGGTAGCTGGTCGCTGGTATGCGGACCACCAGCTACCAGCTACCAACAACCAGCAACCACTATGAGTACAACCCTTCCTGCACCCGTTCCGCCGGGGGATGAATCCCCGCGCTGGAGTACCAACACCAAAATCATCATCGTTGTCGTCTTCCTGGCGCTGCTGATCGCGGTTGTCTGGCGTTTCACCAGCATCATCCGCCTGGTGACCATCGCCGCGATTCTGGCCTATCTGGTCAATCCGGTGGTGGCCTTCATCCATGAGCAAACCCGTCTGAGCCGGGGGTTGGCTATCGCCGTGGTTTACCTGACGTTAGTCGCCTCTCTGTTAACCGGTGCGACCGTTCTAGGTGTGACGATTTTTAACGAGACCTCTTCCTTCATCGCCCAATCCCCCGCCCTGATCCGCAATTTCATCAATTTGCTCAGTGAATGGACCTCGCAGACAGAGCCGATTGATTTCTTTTTCTTCGAGCTGGCTCCGGTCAATGTGAACTGGGATGCGTTGGTCAATCAGTTGTTGGGTTATGTGGAGCCGTTGGCCAGCCGCAGCGGCCGGATTCTGACCACCTTTGCCACTACGACGATAGCCGTTCTGGGGCAGTTGTTTCTAGTCATCATCATCTCCGTCTACCTGACGGCGGAAATCCCGAAGCTGGGCGGCTACGTGGTGCGCTTTGCGCAGACCCCTGGCTATCATAAAGATGCTGAACGTCTACTTGGCTATACGAAAGTTATTTGGAGTTCTTACCTGCGCGGGCAGGTGATTTTGGGGTTGATTATCGGGGTGGTAACGGCCGTTGGTCTCACCATTCTCGGCGTGCAATCGGCCCTGGCTATCGGCATCCTGGCCGGTCTGCTGGAATTTGTGCCGAACCTGGGGCCGATTGTAACGGCAATCGTGGCTATCGTCGTGGCTCTGTTGCAGCCCGGCAACTATCTGGGCTTAACCAACATCCAACTGGCCCTGGCCGTCCTCGTTTTCATGATCGTGGTGCAGCAATTGGAAAACACCCTGCTTGTGCCGCGCATTGTCGGCAATTCCCTAAATATGCACCCCCTGTTGGTTTTGTTGGGTGTGCTGATGGGCGCATCTCTGGCCGGTATTTTGGGGGCTGTTCTGGCTGCGCCGATCCTGGCTTCCTTCAAACTCATCGGCATCTACACCTGGCGCAAGATGTTCGACCTCCCCCCCTTCGCCGACGAATCTTTGGGTCCGAACATAGACCCCCCGCCACAAGTGCTGCCGCCGCTGACGGAAGAGGAGGAGTGAGATTGGAGAATAGAGATTGGGCAATCTCCAATCTCTATCCTCCAATCTCAGGTTCTTTACATCTCTTCCCGGTAAGTGAAGCCATGTTTACGCCGGGCGGCGAGGACAGCGCGGCGGAGGATTTCGTAGACCTGTTCCGGGTCTTTGACGTTGCGCAGGGTTACCTGGGGGTTGCTGCGGTCGTTGCTGTGGATAAAGATGTCGCCGATGTTGAGCATCCGTTCGCTAACGTTTTGCTTGTAGTTGAGGTCTTGGATGCGGACCAGTTCGATGTTGTCGCGGGCTTTGCCGAGCATACCGACGGTGATGCGGATGCGTTCGTCGGTGATGGTGTAGTGGTGGTTGAGGGAGAGAAACGGCCGTCCTTCCCATAAAATATCTTCCTTATCATCGTTGAGGATGTCGTTGGAAACGGCCGTTTGCCACTCATTTGTCTCCGTCCCCACCAACTCAGCCCCCATCTCCTCATCCGCCACCAACAGCGCCACCTGGGAGATATACTCAACCAGCGCCGTCAGCTTCTCCTTCTCAATCCCACTCACATCCACATCCCCATGAGCAATCGCCTGCCACACCTGCGCTTTCACCTTATCGCTTGCATCTTGAATAGACATCTATCCCTTCCTTATAGTATTGAGACAATCTCCCACCCCACAAGCATCTTCTTACACAAATTTTACAGAACAATGGTAGCATAATCCACGCCTGACAAGTTGTCAAAACAAAGGCAGCCCGTTACAATCAAATCGCATCACACGAAACGAACGGAGAAAATCGGATCGCACCATGCCCGTATACAGTTATCGCTGCAAAACCTGTGGCCACCAATTCGACATACGACAACGGATGTCGGACGAACCTCTAAGCGAATGCCCTGCTTGCCAGGGTGAAGTTCGGCGCGTCGTCAACTCAGTCGGCGTTGTCTTTAAAGGGAAAGGCTTTTACGTCACCGACAATCGCTCTGGCTCCAGCGCCACGCTACCCGGCGCTACCAGCGCCAAAGAGGAAAAAGTGGACTCTGGCAGCGGCGACAGCAAAGAGAGCCAGCCAAACAAACCGGCCGCCGACAGCGTAGCAAAAGAAAGTAAGGCAGAGAAACCGGCCAGTACGCCGGCCGCCTGACACCCCCACAATCGCCTCAGAATCGAATAGCGGTCTAAAACCAGCCCTTCCGGTTGGCTTTAGGCCGCTTCCACAGTGGCGTAAAACAGCAGTTGGGTGTTGCCGTAGACGCGCTGGTCTGTTAAAACCAGGCTGGTGAGTGTCGGTTCCTGGTACTCTTTGGGGTCAATTTGGACGACGAGGAGGCCATCGGGGGCAAGGTAGGTTAACGGCCGTTCTCCCACCACCGTCATCACCTCCAACCACAGCCCCAAATACTGCGGCGGCGCAACGTAAATCAGATCAAACGGAGCAAAATTCGCCTGGCGCAAATAGGCGAACGCATCCGCCTGAACCACCTTTGCCCCCGCGCCCAAGCCCGTCGTCTGCAAATTCGCCTCAATGGTCTTAATGGCCGGCCGCACCTTGTCCACAAAGACCACCTCCGCCGCCCCCCGGCTCAGCGCCTCAATGCCCACCTGCCCCGTCCCGGCAAACAAATCCAGCCAACGCGCCCCCACCACGTCCGGCCCGATGATGTTGAACAGGCTCTCCTTTACCCGGTCCATAATCGGCCGGGTCGTGTCGCCTGGGACTAATTTGAGCTTGCGCCCTCTGGCCTGGCCGCTAATGACGCGCATAAACGGACATAGACCTGACAGGTTTGGCAAACCTGTCAGGTCTCCTC
>CAYONK010000471.1:0-4194 GCA_964405285.1 uncultured Ardenticatenaceae bacterium | reverse complement strand
ACCTGGAAAGGCTGGCCCAGAACCCGGCTATCGCCCTGTTTCTGGACCGCGCCCAGGCTGTGATGCCGACCTTTACCCTCAACCAGGAGAACGCGACGGCGATAACGGCCGTTTGTCAACGGCTCGACGGCCTTCCCCTGGCCCTGGAACTGGCCGCCGCTCGCGTCCGTCTGCTGCCCCCGCATCTGCTTTTGCAGCGGCTCGACAGCGCCGCCGGAGCCGCCCTCCACCTGCTGCAAGACCGGGCGCAAGGGGCCGCCCGCCAACATCAGACCCTCCAGGAGGCCATCCATTGGAGCTACGACCTGCTCCACGACGACCAGAAACGCCTCTTCGCCCGCCTCAGCGTCTTCGCCTCCGGCTTCACCTGGGAGGCGGCCGAGGCCGTCTGCCAGCACGGCCACCTGACGCTCGACATTCTCGGCGGGATGGAGGCGCTGCTGGACAATAGCCTGATCCAACCAGACGAGACGGCGAGCGGTGGCGGCCGTTTCGCCATGCTGCAAACCATCCGCGAATACGCCCAGGCGCGTTTGGCGGAATGGGCGGAGAGCGATTTACTGCGCCAGCGCCACGCCGACTACTTCCTCACCTTTGCCAAAATCGCCGAGATGGGGCAGCCCAGGGCGCACCAGGATGAATGGCTCAATCGCATCGAGCAGGAGCAGGACAATCTGCGCAGCGCCCTGGCCTGGACGATTGAACAATCGCCGGAACAGGGGTTGGAATTGGCCGTCGCCCTCTTTCCCTTCTGGCACAATCGCGCTTTTTTGCGGGAGGGGCGTTTGTGGTTGGATCGGGCGTTGGCGGAGGAAACGGCCGTTACCCCCATCCGCGCCCGCGCCCTGGCCGCTGCCAGCCTGCTCGCCCAGCGCCAGGGCGACATTGGCCCCGCCGCCGCGCTCGGCGAAGCCAGCGTCGCCCTTAGCCGCCAACTGGCCGACCCGGCGACGCTGGCCTACGCCCTCAATAACCTGAGCATCGTCCGCATGTTTCAGGGAGAGAACGCCGCCGCCTGGCGCATGGCTCAAGAAAGCCTGGAGCTGGCCCAATCGGTCCCCGACTCGGTGGGCGTTCACCGCGCCCTGATGGTGATCGGGCAGGTGGCGCTGAACAAGGACCGCCTGGGGGAAGCGCGGCAGGCGTTGGCGGACAGCCTGGCTTTCTGGCGGCAGATTGGCGAACGCAAGAATATGATTTTGTGCCTGGTTAATTTGGGGCGAGTTCATCTGGCGCGGGGGGAGGTAACGGCCGTTGCTCCCCTCATCACCGAAGCCATCAGCCTCAGCCAACAGTTAGGCGACCGCCATTGGGAGATGATGGCGACCTGGACCCTGGCCGACTTGCGCCAGCAGCAAGGCCAACATAAATTGGCGACGACACTCTGGCAAAGCTGCCTGGCGCAGGCAACTGACCTGGGCGACAGCTATTTCCGGGCCATTACGTTGAGCAAATTGGGGTTGCTTGCCCTGCATCGTCGCGCCTTCGCCGCAGCGGGCCACCTGCTGCAAGAAAGCCTGGCCCTGGCCCGCAGCAGCGGCGCAAAGTGGTGCGAAGCGGACGCCCTGGCCAACCTGGGTTACGCCGCCAGTCTGCAAGGCGACTATGCCCAGGCGGATTCGCTGCTCTGCGAAAGCCTGCGCCTCTTCGATGCGCAAGGTGAGCAGGCGCAGATAGTCATAGTCCTGGACTGGTTGGCCGAGGTAGCGACGGCGGTCGGCGACCCGGCGCGGGCGGTGAAGTTGGCCGGGGCAGCCGCCGCCTGGCGACAGGAGAGAGAGGCGACATCAGCCCCTCAGCAGCCTGCTGAAGCAATTGACCCGCTTACCTTGCGGCAAGCCGTCTTACTGGCTTTAGACAAAGGGTGATTTCAGCGGCGCTGTTGGTCGCCTGGAACCTCCCATGCCCGGCGGGGCATTCCCCCACCGGAGTACATACCGCCTGTTGAAGGAGCGTTTTGCCCCAATTAGCGGGCACGTTCTTAGGAATATGGTGATGAAGTTATCTCTGCGATGGTTTTGGATGACGTTCCTTTCGCTCACCTTATTGAGCGGCTGCCGAGTAGACGCTCCGGGGCATATGCTGGAACCGACTGGTGACGCTGCCGACGCCGCAATGGCGGAAACGGCCGTTTCCCCCAGCACGCCCACGCCCTTCACCCTTACTCCCACGCCCACGCCGCCCGCTTTCTGGTACGGCGTAGACGCCTCATTCTTGCCGCAGTTGGAAGCGGTCGGGGCGCAGTTCTCTGCCGCTGGCACGACGCAAGATGCTTTGGCTATTTTCGCCGCCCACGGCATGAACAGCGTGCGTCTGCGCGTCTGGGTGGATCCCGCCGATGGACACCATGGCACAGATGAAACACTGGCGCTGGCCCGGCGTGTCCACGCGCTGGATATGGCGCTGCTGCTGAACCTCCATTACTCCGACACCTGGGCCGACCCTGGCAACCAGGCGAAACCGGCGGCCTGGATGGACCTGGACGTAGACGGATTGGAAACGGCCGTTTACGCCCACACCTTTAACCTCGTCACCGCCTTGAAAGCGCAGGGAACCCTGCCCCACATCGTGCAAATCGGCAACGAGATCAGCCCTGGCTTTCTGTGGGATGACGGTCGCGTCGGCGACGGCTACGAAGGCAACTGGCCGCAATTCGCCGCCCTGCTACAAGCCGGTATCTCCGGCGTACAGGATGCTCTGGAGCCATCCGACCGGGTGCAAATCATGTTACATCTGGACGCCGGGGCCAACAACGCCGTTTGTCGCTGGTTCCTCGACAATCTTCAGGCACAGGGCGTCGCCTTTGACGTGCTAGGGCTGACCTATTACCCCTGGTGGCAAGGCAGCCTCGCAGACCTGGCGGCCAATCTGCAAGACCTGAGCCACCGTTACCCGCAGGAGATCATCCTGGTGGAAACAGCCTATCCCTGGACCCTCGATTGGCAGGACGATACCCATAACCTGGTGGGGCTGCCAGGGCAATTGCTGCCGGGCTATCCGGCGTCGCCGGCCGGGCAGGCAGCCTTTGTGCGCGACGTTTTGGCGATTGTCCGGGCTGCGCCGCAGGGCAAGGGTATTTATTATTGGGCGCCAGAGGCGATAGCAGCCCCCGGATTTGGCTCGTTCTGGGAGAACGTCGCCCTCTTCGATTTCAACGGGCAGGCTTTGCCTGCGCTTGCTGTTTTGGCTGGTCAGCCGTAAATCGCCCTGAGTGCGACAGGATGATCGGGCACATTCGCCTCAGCTTTTACCCTTGTTGGCGGTTTTTGAGATTAAGGCGGGCATGAGATTGTTATGCTGGTTGACTGACCAATCTAAGGTTTTCACCGCGGAGAGCGCGGAGGACGCGGAGGTTTTCTCTGGTACAGCCTCCGCGTTCTCCGCTGTTAGATAAGTGTTGTCAGTCAATCAGTTGTTATGACTAAAACCATTATTTATGGTTGGCGCTTCTGGCGGGCTGCACTACGCCGGAGCCGGTAGCGCAAGGTTTGCCAGCGGGCGATGAAGCGGCTGGGGTCGGTTGTGGCCCTGAGTGGGAGAGAAACGGCCGTTTAGCCAACCGCAAAACAAAGCAGCAACCTTGATCCATCCCCCTTATGGCAAAGCGTAGCAATTGCCTGTGTCCTGGATGACGCTGTGGTCGTGGTTGGCAACCAGAACACAAAGTTGGGCCGCCCCGCCTGGCCGGTCGACCGGGCCGTAGCCGGTGAAGGGGCTGGGGCCGCCATAGACGAACCAGGGGCCGCTGCCCGGCAGTCCCGCCTGATCCGGCGGTACGGTGTCGAAGAAAAAGTGAACGTGGGTGTGCATGATGTCCGGCGTGAAGTCATAGGTTTGGAAGAGGACGCTATATTGGCTGCCGTCTAGCGAGATACCCATGATTTCGGCGTATTTCTCTGGCATGGCGGCGTAGTTGTTCAGGATGATGGGTAGGAAGAGGGTGTTGCTGGTTTCCACCAACACGTACTGCGTCAACAAGGGGGTCGCCAGGGTGCAATGGACCGTCTGCGCCGGATTGTCTGTTGTGCAAGAGACGCCATCGCCCTGCCAACGGCCGTTTTCCCAATACCGCAGCGTCAATTTCGCCACATCCAACCCGGCCACGTCCCCCGGCTCATAGCTCACGCTCACCTCGGCCGTTTCATACAGCCGGTAGCTGCTCAACAGAGTGTTTTCCTGGTAAGCCTCCAGGCG
>CAYONK010000470.1:0-4205 GCA_964405285.1 uncultured Ardenticatenaceae bacterium | reverse complement strand
CCAGTCTAGATGCTACCAAAATTGCAATAGCGGATACCAACTCGCCGATAGCAACGATTCAACCTGCCAATCAAACGCCGACTATTGTCTTACCTACGCCTACGACCGCTATGCTTTTGCCCACGCCTACAAACACAGAGCCACTGCCTGAACCCACCCCTCTACCTACCTTTTTATGCCCGGCAAGAACCTGGCCGGAAGATGAATGGGAATGCCAAGAGGATAGCCGCGCAGGCGTGCGCCAATGCACATCTACTGCGCTTGAACCATACATGGTCTGTTATGAAGACCTGTTTAACGGCTTTGCCCTCTCGCTGCCGGTGAATTGGCAACCCCGGACAAACAATTACCTCTCTTATCCGCGGCAATATCGTCCAGGTAATATGGTGGTGAAGGACCATGACATTTCCATGTTTGTGCAAGACCAGCTTGTCGGAGTAACACTCATCCGTATTTTTGTACCCAGGGTGCAAAGCCTATCTTCCTGGTTGGCAAGCATGCACCGGAGTAATCCGGGCCAGGTGTCGGCAACGTACACAGATATCAGCCTGGGCGGTCATCCGGCCGCCATCTGGATCAATGAATGTTCTCCGGGATATTATCGGGAAGTCCACGTTGCCGTTCATAACGGCGAACGGGTCATCTGGTGGTTGGCTTACGCCTACGCTGAAGCGGGGATTGTGGGACTGAGGCAAATGTTGGATACGGTTCGCTTTACGGAGGAAACGGCCGTTCCCGCCGAAATCCCGGATGACATCTGGCAGGAAGCGCCGCAAGGGTGTTGGTGAGCAGTGAGGAGTGCGTCCAGGAAAATCATGCGCATTTGCGCTACGTTTGTCATAATCCTGACCGTTCTTGCTGCCTGCGCGGAGCCAGAAGCAACGCCGGCCGCTGTGGAAGCTAGTGCGGCGGCAACGGCCGTTGCCACCACAAACAGCCGGGAAACAGCACAGGCGGCAGCGGCGCAACCATCTTTAACGCCGGGTGATCAGACCTAAAATGACCATGAAGAGGGTAGAGCCAATGATGGACCACAGCACCGGAAAAGTTTCCCCTTCAATGGTGATGGTGAACAACTCTGGCAGTCCTAATTGGCGGCTGAGCCACATGCCCAGGAACGCGCCAATAAACCCGACGGCGACGGCGACAAGGCAGCCGCCCCGCGAATAACCGGCCAGCGCCTGCCCAATGCTGCCGCACACAGCCGCGATAACCAATAGGATCAAGAAACCAAGTAGAGACATGTGATTAACCTCCTCTTTGTTGTATTACCTCATCCGCCCGGCGAATGAGTTTGTTCAGCCGGTCGGCCACACTTAGCACTTCCGGCGCGGGCGGGGCCGGTCGTTTCTGCAACTCGGCCTCTACCTGGGCCAGCCGTTGGCGCAAGGCGCTGAGTTGGGTGGCTGCCCCGGCCGGATCGGCCGCTTTTTGCGCGGCCAGCCAGTGCGCGCCAAAAATTTGGATGGCAGCGGAGAGGGGCGGGGCCAGAATCAGCCCGATCACCCCGAAGTCTTCGATGAGGATGAGCATGAGCAGCACGGTGAGCAGGGAGCTGTAGCGCCGCCGGTTGAAGAAGCGCGGCTCAACCCATAGCTCTAGCAGGAGGAGAATGGTGAGGGTGTAGACAACGGCCGTTACCGCCACCCACATCCCCCCCAACATCCCCGCCGCAAACACCGGGCCGACCGTCAGAAAGACGCCCACCAGCGGGACCAGCCAGACAATGCCGCCCAACAAAGCGAGCAACGCCGCATAAGGCAGGCCGATCAGCCGGTAGCCCACGTACAGCAAAACAATCCCGATAAAACTTTGCACCACTTCGCTGCGAATATACGCGCCTACGCCGTCCTCAATGGCCTGCCAGAGCAGCCGCGCCTGTCCCCGCTGCCCGGCCGGCAGCAGCGACAGCCACAACCGCTCAAACCGCGCCTGGTCCACCGTCCAATACACGCTCAGGACCAGGGCGACGATGAAGCTGCCTAAGAGGGCGAAAACGGCCGTTGTCACATCAAACAACCGCTGCGCCAACAATTCCCCCTGCGCCCCGGTCAGCGCCTCGAAGAGCAGGTTGGGCGGCGGCAGCCGGGCGGCAATGGCCTGCTGCGAGGTCGCGCCGCGCGCCCAGGCCAGCCAGGTGTTCTCATAAGCCGACGCCCCTTTGTCGGCCAGATTTTGCCCTTCGGCGAGCAGGGCCGGGCCGAGCAGGAGAAGCAGCGCGGCTAACACGCTCAGGCCCGCCAGATAGGTGAGCAAAATGCCCAACCACAGCGGCGCGCCGCGCTCCACCAGTCGAGTGACCAATGGGCGGGCGGCGCTGGCCAGGGCCAACGACAGGAGAAACAGCAGCAGCACACTACGGAATTGCCAGAGGACGAGAACGGCCGTTACCGTCGCCAACACACTCACGCTGTAAATAGCCAACCGTTTCATCGCCCCTCCTCCCGCCGCGCCAGCGCCAGCGCCGAGTCAAGGTCGTTGGCGATGGCTTCCAGCACGTCGTCAAGCTCATCGCTTTCCACGCTGGCGTCTAGCTCTTTGTGGCGAATCCGCTTGCGGATGTCTTGCACCAATTCTTGCGCCTCGTAGCGCAGCAGGCTCACCTGGTCGCGGCCGTCCGGCGCTCCCTGTTTTGTCAGCACAAAGCGGTCGAAAATGAGTTGGAGAACGGCCGTTAACGGGATCGCCACCAACGCCCCCGCCACGCCAAAAAGCAGGCCAAACGCCAAAATTGCCAGCATCGTCACCAACGGATTGACGCCGACAGAGCGCTTCATAATGCGCGGCACGAGCAAATTATTCTCAAGCTGCTGGATGATGAGCGTCGCCCCGATCACCCAGATCGCTTTCGTCGGGTCCACCGAATAGGCCACCACAATGGCTGGCAGCGCCCCCAGCGCCGGGCCGATAAACGGAATCAACTCCATCACCCCAGCCACGATGGCTAAACCAAAAGCGTAAGGCAGATCCAACAGCGCGTAGGCCACCAACGCCATGCTGCCCACTGACAAAGAGAGCAACAATTGCCCCACCACAAACGCGCCTACCCGATTTTCTGCCTCGGCCACAAAGCTGCGCGCCCCTTCGCGCTTCTCCTGGGGCAGCCAAAGCAGCAGCGAACGAATGGTGCGCTGCCCGTCCAGCGTCCAATAAAAGGTGAGGACCAGGACGGCAACCAGACCAAAGAGCGTTTTGAGGAAGAGGCCAATCGCTTCACTGCCCTGGGAAACGGCCGTTGCCGCCTCCCCATTCTCAAACGACGCCAACCCAATCACCGGCAGTTCGGCCGGCAGCGCCACCGCCAGCCGCCAGATAAAGAAACTGGGATGTTGCAGCATGGCATTCCGCGCCTCACCGTACCACTCCGGCAGCGCCGCCGCCAGATGCGTCCCTTGCGCCAACGCCAGCGGAGCCAACAGCCAGACAAAGCCGCCCAAAGCAGCCAGCAAAACGAAAAACACAATTGCCACGCTAACCGGCCGGGGCAAGCCCCAGCCATGCAAATAGCGCACAATCGGCTGGATAGCCGTGCTGATCACCACAGCCGCAAAAAAGATAATGGCGACCTGGTGAAAACGATATAACAACCAAAACCCCAGCGCGATGGCCAGCACCAACAACGTTCCGGCGACAATCTGCCGGGGGGACAAAGCAGGCAATTCAAAACGAGACATTGGCAGAATGATAAGCCGCCGCCCCGGTATTTCGGCCGGGGCGGCGGCGGTAGAAAAATGGATGTACCTGTGCCGGTGATGGCTTAGGACAGATTGTCCACAAACTCCTGCACCTCTCTCTCGGCGTCGGCGCGAGTGCGACCATACTTCTCTTGGACCAGGCCGACCAGTTCTTCATACCGACCCTCAATGCGATCCAGATCATCATTGGTCAACTCGCCCCACTTCTGCTGCACGTTGCCTTTAAATTGTTTCCACTTGCCTTCCAAAATATCCTTATTCATGCGAACTTACTCCTTTTTTGGACCTGGCGGTTTCGCGGAGAAACCTGCCAGGCATCGAAAACTTCTATTTGCGTAACTGTTTAGCTTCTGGCTCTTTGATGTTTGGTGTGATGATGTAGGGGCTGGCCTTGTGCCTGCCCCTCTTTTGCCTGCTTCAGAGGGCGACCACAAGGGTACGCCCCTACCTGAATCTCAGAGAACCAAACCCTGTCAGGTCTGAATAGGCGCATTGACCTTCGCGTTACCG
>CAYONK010000469.1:0-4205 GCA_964405285.1 uncultured Ardenticatenaceae bacterium | reverse complement strand
TAACAGCCAGCCAAACCAACCTTCCGGGCGCAAGCTGACCAGCGGTTCGCCGACTACCCGCAAAATCAAGCCCACGTTCAGCAAGATGAAGCTGGCCCAACCGACCGCCTCGTTGCCGCGCGGTCTGGCGCGGGTGATGATCGGGAACATCCAGTAAATGACGCCGAAGATCATTTGTGTCACCCAGCCGACCAGGAAGAGGTGGAAATAAGCTGGGGTCATGACGCGGATGTGGGTTGGCAGCGGGATGGTGGTTGGCAGGGCCAGCAGGAAGGCCAGCAACAGGGCAGTGGCCAGGTAGGCAAGGGCAGTTTTGATGTACCAACGGGTCAGGCGCGGCATGGTCAGCCCCCTCCGGCCCGTTTTTGTTGGCCGCGAATGGCGACAACGGCCGTTGCCCCCATAAACAGCAGCACCACCACCATATTCAACAAACCGCCCCAGCGTCGCCCTGGCAGCCACAACAGCAAATCGCTGCCCACCCGCAGCGCCAGCGAAAGATGAAGCAAGGCCAGGTGCAGGTAAAACAGCGGCGAATAGGGAATTTGCACCCCTAATAGCGCCGGGACGATGATCGGCGCATGGCCGAAAATCATGGAAAAGACAAAGCCGAGGAAAATGGTATGCAGCATGATGCTGTAATACGGACCAGCCATGTACTGCCCGCCATACCACAACCAAAACAGCCCTCCCACCATCAGCCAGACATAACCAGGCAGCAGGCAGGCGGCGATGAAGCGGGTCAGCCCCTTCTGGCGGATGGTGCGCCGGGCGATGTCGTAACGCAGCAGCCAGGCCCCCAGGGCGATTAGCGCCAGCCCCGCCAGGCGCAGCCCGGCGTCGAAGGCGACCAGGGAGAGCAGCAGCCCAACCACAAAGAGGGCGACAATGCCCACAAAAAGTTGGCGTACACGCAGCCGGTGCAACAGCACGCGCCCCAATTCCAGCCGCTCCCCGGCGATGGTGAGGATGAGGAAGCCCGCCCACCAGGGAACGACGCGGAAGATCGGCGTCCCGGCCAGCCAGAGACCGTTGCCTACCAGCCAGAGCAGCGCGCCCAAACCCATCACCAGATGGTCAGTCGTCGGCTGGCGGCGGTTGATGATCACAAACAGCCAGACCAACCCGACCGCGCCCAGAGTGGCAAATAGGCGAGGAATCGTGGGCGGGAGGGCAAAGAAGAGCAGCAGCGCCCCTATGCCAGACAGCAGCGGGCCGAGATAGTAAAGCAGACGACGGCCGTTTTCATACTGATTCAGCGCCACCGCCCGCTCCAGGCTGATCAATGTGCCCAGAAAGCCAGAGATCATCAACGGGCCGTGCTGCGCCGGCAGGCGGATGCTGATCGGCGGGAACTGCCAGCCCAGCCGCAACACGCCGCCCCACATCCCTGCCAACAAAGCCAGCGCCGCCAGCGCCATCAATGGAATTTGCCAACGGTATCGTTGCTGCATCGTCACAAACTCAACTGCGGCCGATGCGCACACGCCAGGCCAGCGGACCCTCTTCCAGATACTCCCAAGTAAACTGGCCGGTCAATTCTGCCTGAAATTGATAATAAAGCGGCTTTGGATTATGGTCATTTACCAGAATAAACCCCTGCCCGGATTCCAATTTCTCGAACAGTTCGAAAATAAGCGGATGGCGTTGGGCCGGGGGGATGGGGCGAATATCCAATACAGTCTCGTCGTTCATAAAACCTCCGTGGTCATTGTTCTATCGCCTTTGGGCGATGACATTTCCCGGTATGATAAGCCAGCGCCCCAGGTCTGTCGTTGCACAATTGCAAAGAAAAGCGGCAGATATGGTAACATACGCCTATGCGTATCACGATGGATGAAGACAGTCTGGCGCACTGCGCCCTGCTTCAAAAGATTGCCCCAGCTGAGCGGCAAATCATCCTGGCGACCGGCCATGAGCGGCGCGTATTGGCTGGAGAATACTTCTTCCACCAGGGTGAAGCGTCTGACTGGCTCTATATTTTGCTGCAAGGGCAGGTAAAGCTGGCCCAGGTGACGGAAGCGGGTAACCAGGTGGTGATTGGCTACCAGGGACCGGGCGGGGGGTTGGGCATTGTGGTCGCCCTGAGCCATATGCCTTACCCGCTGTCGGCCGAGGCGATGGAGCCATGTCTGGCGATTGGTTGGGCGTGTGAGGAGATGCAAGCCTTGATGCGCCGCTATCCGCAGTTGGCCTTGAACAGCCTGGGGATGGTTGGGGCGCGTTTCGCCGAACTCCAGGAGCGTTTCCGCGATCTGGCGACGCGCCGGGTGGAGCAGCGGGTGGCGCGGGCGCTGTTGCGGCTGGTGCGCCAGTTCGGCAAGCGCGTGCCGGAAGGCGTCCTCATTGACATCCCGCTCTCCCGCCAAAGTCTGGCGGAGATGACCGGCACGAACATCTATCAGGTCAGCCGCATGGTCAGCCGTTGGGAAAAAGAGGGCGTTGTGCAAAGCGACCAGCAGAAAATCACCATCCTCAAGGCGCATGAGTTGGTTATCTTGGGCGAAGATTTGTAGTTTTTTAGTCAAGTAGTCGGGTAGTCGGGTGGTCTTGTGGCGCGTTGCATTTTTGCAAGGAAAACGAGCGGCTTTCGGATTATAAAGGGGCGACCCTTGTGGTCGCCCTTGACTGGGCGGGTACAAGACTGGGCGGGTACAAGACCCGCCCCTACGTTTGGCAACACCGAAACAAAGGCTTCAACATGACGGATTCAGAAACAAACAATCTGGCGGAAATGACGATTGAGGAGTTGTTGCGGCGGTGGCCGGAAACGGCCGTTATCTTCCACAACCACCACATGGCCTGCCCCGGCTGCGCCGTCGCCTCCTTCTACACCCTCACTGACGCCGCCAACGTATATGGTCTCCCCCCGGAAGAACTGATCGCCGAAATCCAGAATGCCATCACTGCCATTGACGATTGACGATTTCTCTCCTCATTTGTGACCACTAAGACCCAAAGGGTTTTGCTCGTTGGTGGTTGAAACGCTGCCGGAATAAAAACCCTTCGGGTCTCTCGGCGGGTTTAGTAGTTACCCTCATTTGCATTATTGCAAAGACCACTCTACCTCTCTCTTATACCCTATATCCTGAAATGATGAAAATGGTCAAACGGCCGTTTACCACAATTCCCCGCTGCCCCGCAGCATCTGACAGGATGAAAAGGATAAGGAGAGAACCATGCCCCAAATCGGAAATCGAGCAACAAAACACCGCGTATTACTGGCTGCCATCACCCTCCTGGTGATGGCGCTGCTGGTCGGCTGCCGCAACAACAACCAGCCAACCGCCAGCCAGGGGGTCAGCGGCCTGCCGGCCGACGCCGCCGCCCTGGCCGCCGAACGCGGCCTGACCCCCGACGACATCTACGGCGCACTCAAAACCTACATGCCCACCGGTCAGCACGACCCCTACATCATGATCGCCTCCGGCGGCCAGTCGGGGCAGGTTTACGTGATTGGCGTGCCCTCCATGCGGCTGCTCAAGGCCATCGGCGTCTTCACTCCGGAACCGTGGCAGGGGTATGGCTACGGCGGGCACGGCGACGAAGTGTTGGCCAGCGGCTTCATAGATGGCAAGCCCATCCTCTGGGGCGACACCCATCACCCCAGCATCTCCGAGACCAACGGCGAATACGACGGCCAGTTCGCCTTCATCAACGATAAGGCCAACGCCCGCATCGCCGTCATAGACCTGCGCGACTTCGAGACGAAGCAGATTATCAAAACGCCCAACGCCATCAACGATCATGGCGGCGCCTTCGTCACCCCCAACACCGAATACGTCATCGAAGGGCCGCAATACGCCGCGCCGCTCGGTTTCGAGTACGCCCCGCTGGAAGAGTACGCCGAAAAATACCGCGCCCTGATCACCTTCTGGAAATTTGATCGCGTCGCCGGCCGTCTCGACCAAAGCCGCTCATTCCAAATTGAACTACCCCCCTACTGGCAAGATTTGTGCGACGCGGGCAAGAAGGTGAGCGATGGCTGGGTCTTCTGCAACTCCTTCAACACCGAACTGGCGACCGGCGGCATCGAATTGGGCAATCCCCCCTTTGAAGCCGGCACAGCCCGCAACGACACCGACTACCTGCACATCATCAACTGGAAAAAGGCGGAAGAGGTCTTCCAAGCTGGCAATTACGAGATGATGGGCGGTATCGCCGTCATCCGCCTGCAAACGGCCATTGATGAAGGGCTGCTCTAC
>CAYONK010000468.1:0-4216 GCA_964405285.1 uncultured Ardenticatenaceae bacterium | reverse complement strand
CCCCACCATCACCCCCATGTTGTCCATCACCGAATAGGCGTAGACCATATCCAGCAGCGTCACCTCGCCGCCGCCCAGCGTCAGCGACAGGCCATAGGCGTTCGCCCCCTTGTCCAGGCTGGTGATCCCCATGTTATGCGCCGTACGCAGCACCCGGTCCACCCCCACCCAACTGGTCGCCTGCACCGCCGGGACGTTGTAGCTGCTGCCCAACGCCTGGCGCAGCAGCACCGGCCCGCGAAACTGCCGGTCATAATTTTGCGGCACATAGGGGATGCCGTTGAAGGGCGTGCCGAAATCGGTCTCCACGTCCAGCAGCATCGTCGCCGCGTTGTAGCCCTGGCTCAACGCCGTCAGGTAGGCGAATGGCTTGAAGGCGCTGCCCGGCTGGCGCAGCCCATCCACCGCCACGTTGAAGGAGCCGTCAATGGCCGCGTCCCAATAATCCCGGCTGCCGACCATCGCCTTGATCTCCGCTGTGCGCGGGTCCAGCATGACGACGGCCGCATTGTTCACCCGATGGTCCAGGCCTACGTCGGCGCTGGCCTGCGGTGGCAAAAAGGTGAGCGCCGGGCAAGAATCTTGCTCGTCGGCCGTCAGCCCGGTGCCCAATTCGCCGGAAAGCCGGGTGAGCTGCGCCTGGACGACGCATTCCGCCTGCCGCTGCATCGTCAGGTCCAGGGTGGTGTAGACGCGCAGCCCGCCGCCCAGCACCAGACTGGGGCCGTACATCTCCTCCAATTGCTGCCGCACTTTCAGGGCAAAGTGGGGGGCGATGATGTCGAAACGCTCCTCCGGGCGGGCCACCACCTGCACCGGCGACAATTTGGCCGTCGCCGCCGCTTCCGCGCTGATGAAGCCTTCGCGGGCCATTGCGTCCAGCACAATCTCTTGCCGCTGCTTGGCCGCCTCTGGGTTGTCGAAGGGGTTGAGCGCCGGGGATTGGGGGATGGCGGCCAGCATGGCCGCTTCGGGCAGCGTCAGTTGGGCGGCCGTTTTGTTGAAGTAGACCCGCGCCGCCGCCTCGATGCCATAGGCCAGATTGCCGTAGAAGTTGGTATTCAGATACCATTCCAGGATTTGCTCTTTGCTGTAGCTGTTGGTGGCGCGGTGGGCCAGCAGTAGCTCTTCCAATTTGCGCCGGTAATCGTCCAGGCCCACTTCTGCGCCGACGGCGCGGCGTTCCGGTTCGATGAGGGTGTTTTTGATGACTTGTTGGGTGATGGAGGAGCCGCCCTGCACCTGCCCCCCTTCGAGGACATATTCGTAAAAGGCGCGGCCGATGCCTTGCAGATCGAAGCCGAGATTTTCCCAGAAGGTTTTGTCTTCGATGGCGATGGTGGCGTCCAGAAAGGCGGGGGCGATTTGGTCCAGCTTAAGCCACTGCCGGTCGCCGCCCAGCGGATCAATAATTTCGTAGATGAGGACGAGGTCGCGGGTTCCGTCGGCTTTAGGGTCGCCCCAGGCGTAGATTTTGCTGGTCTCGAAGGTGTCGCTGTCGGCCTGGCCGAGTGTTTCCAGGCTGGTGTAGTCGGGGAGGTCTTGGGTGAAGTAGGCGTAAACGGCCGTTGCCGCCCCCACTGTCCCCACCACTGCAAACAAATTCACCAACAACCCAACCAACAATAACAAACCAACGATCTTCAAGACCGCCTGCCCGCTGCGCTGGCGTCGCCTTTGCCGCCGCGCCCGCCAATGGATAATCTGCGTCGTCTTTGGCATAATAGCCACTACTGTACCCCGCTCCCCGGCGGCTATCAACAATCCGACGGGCCGCCTCTACAGACCTTAACCATCATCCACCCCAATAGGTGAATATGTCATGCTGACCGCCTGATGATTAAAGTGCAATCGCGGCGCAGAGCGTGGGAACGAGGCTGGTTGACTGACAAATCTCAGATTTTCACCGCGGAGAGCGCGGAGGACGCGGAGATTCTCTCTGGTAAAACCTCCGCGATCTCTGCTTTCTCCGGGGTTAGATACGCTTTGTCAGTCAATCAGGGATTCCTTCTCTAGAAATCCTGCGTCTCTACGTCACCTTTTTTCGGTAAGCTCACGCATTGGCTCCCAAAAACGACCGGATTCTCCCGCGTGGATGCGGCCAAAGACAGTACCGGAAAAATGGTTGACGGCGACCAGGGTGTCCGGTTGGGCCAGGTCGGCGTAGAGCGCGTCGCGGGTGGCCCGCGCCTGCGCCGGGTCAATGTCGAAGGCGACGCCCCACTCCGGCTCTGTCACCTGCATCGCCCCATGCAGCACGTCGGCCAGCAGGTAGAGACGCTGCCCGGCCGTTTCCAGCAGCAGGGAGACGTGGCCGGGGGTGTGGCCGGGGGTGCTGAAGGCGCGAATGCCAGGCGCGATCTCATCCCCACCGTTGAAGAAGGTGATGATCGGGGCTAACGGCCGTTGCACCGCTTCCGGGTCTGGCCCGGCCGGATTCTCGCCGCCATACCAGAACTCCCACTCCGTCTGAGTGACGGCGTGCCGGGCATTGGGAAAAGTCAACGCCCGTCCCCCATTCTCCGCTACTGTCGTCCAGCCCACATGGTCCAGGTGCAGGTGGGTGAAGATGACGTCCGTCACCGCTTCCCGCGCCACGCCGGTTTGGGCCAGGCTTTCCAGGAATTTGCCGCCAAAGAAAGGGCCAAAGCCGGGGAAAGGGATAGTAACCGGGCCAATACCGGTGTCTACGATGATCTTGCGCGCGCCTGCTTCAATCAGATAGCCGCCGATGGTGGTGAGAAACTTGCCATCGGCGTCGAGCAGGTGGGGGTACTTGCTCCACCCTTCGGCGCTGGAGGCGGGATAAAGGGCGGTCGGTTCGACGATGCCGCCACCGTCCGGCAGATAGGTCACTTTCAGGTCGCCAAGCGTCACGCTTTGCAAGGGGGCAAAATCGGGCATGAGAACTCTCCTTTTTGGTTTGTCGGGTTGGTCAGGTTGGTTGGGTCGGATAGCAAACGAACCAACCCAACCAACCAGCCAACGATTCAATACACCACAATGGCTGAAAACTGGCCCTATTTTAACAGGTTGTCGTTGGTAGAAGGAAGGGTGGGACACGGATTTTCGCAGATGAACACAGATTAAAACCACCCGAAATCTGTGAAAATCTCTGTTCATCCGTGTCCTATTCAAAAAGGGCTGAACCCTTGCATTAAATTTTGCTTCCTATGGTATGATCGGACTTATGACCACACTCAACATCTGCCCCGACTGCGGCCGGAAACTGACCTTTGCCGCCAACGGCCGTTCCCGCCTCTGCGAAATCTGCGGCTACCAGGAAAGTCTGCCGGAGAAACCGCTGCCTCAACCGGCCGAACTAATCCGCGCCCTCAACTTCGCCGCCCAACTCGGCGCCGGGGAGACCGCCGTCTTTTTCCGCGCCAACGCCCGGCTGCTGCTCGCCCAGGGCATCGGCGCCGCCAAAGAAGGATCGCGCCACGAAGCGTACAGCGCCCTGGAAAAGACCCTGCGCACCGACGCCGACGACACCGAAAAAGCGGAAGCCTGGTTCTGGCTGGCCGAACTATACGACGACCCGGCCGATAAGCGGCTCTGCCTGGAGCAGGCGCTCGTCCACCAGCCCACCTACCCCTTGGCCCGGCGGGAGATGGCGTTATTAGACGGCCGTTTACGCCCCAGCGATATCATCAACCCGGACCAACTCGCCACGCCCGCCGCCGAGGGCGACCCGCAAGCCATCCGTCCCCAGCAGTTCCAATGCCCCCGCTGCGCCTCCCGCATGAACTACACCGCCGACCGGCAAGCCCTGGTCTGCGAATTTTGCGAATACCGTCAGGAATTGGGCGAGGCGGCCCCGGCGCTCAACGACTTCGGCTTCGGCGGTGTGGAGCAGGATTTTATCGCCGCCCTGCACACGGCGCGGGGCCATTTGCGGCCGGTCGCCATGCGCGCCTTCAACTGCCAGGGCTGCGGCGTCGAATTCGTCCTCGGCCCGGAGACGCTCTCCCTCACCTGCCCCTACTGCGATTCCGTCTACGTCGCCGAAGCGGCCGAGACGCGCCAGATTCAGCCGCCGCAAGCGCTCATCCCCTTTAGCGTCAGTGAGGATGGGGTGAAGGCTGCCTTGCGCGGCTGGTTTAAGGAGCGGCGGGTGGAGCGGCCGCGCCTCAAGCCCTTCGTTGGCCTCTACGCGCCGGTCTGGACCTTCGACATCGCCGGGGAGATCGCCTGGAACGGCCAGATTCGCCAG
>CAYONK010000467.1:0-4218 GCA_964405285.1 uncultured Ardenticatenaceae bacterium | reverse complement strand
CCGGCGTAAAGCGCAGGGCGTTACTGAGTAAGTTGCTCAACACCTGCTCCATCCGGCGCGGGTCAACCTCCACTTCCGGCAAGCCGGGCTGGATTTCCAGGCGTAGATTGACGTTTTTTTGCTCCGCCTGATGGCCGAATTTGGCGACCACCGCCTGCAATAAATCGCCGGGCGGCGTCGGCTCGCGCAGCAAGGTCAGTTCGCCGGCGTCGGCCAGGGAGAGGGTGCGTAAATCTTGCACCAGGCGGCTGAGGTGTTGCGCCTCGTCATGGAGGATGGCGAAGGTCTCCCCATCGGGGGGCAGCACGCCGTCGCGCAGCGATTCGGTGTAGCCCAGGATGATGCTGAGGGGGGTGCGCAGTTCGTGGGCGATGTCGGCGGTCATCTGGCGGCGCTGGCGGCTGGCCTGGTCCAAATCGCGGCTCATCTGGTTGAAGGCAACGGCCAGTTCGCCGATTTCGTCGTTGGTCCGCACGTCTACCTGTCGGCCTAATTCGCCCTGGGCAACGGCCGTTGTCGCTGCGGTCAGTTGGCGCACCGGCCGGGAGATGGTCTGGGCGAGCAGCCCGCCCAACCCCAGGGCGATGGCGATAGCGACCAACGCGCTGAAGAGGACGGCCCGATTGATCCCGGCCAAAAAGTCGCTCTCCGGCGTTTGCGCGGTTTGGGCAGTGGCCGCCACAGGAATTTGGATCAACCAGCCGACGGTGCGCCCCTCGACGACGACGGGGGCGGCCTGGGCCAACAGGCGGCGGTCTAGCTGCTGCCCGATCAGGTAACGAGACGCGCCGAGAATGACGCGACCGTTTTCGTCGGCGAGAATCCAGGGTAACGGCCGTTCCATCATCCCCATATGCCCCTGCCCCTGCCCTTGCCCGCCGCCCGCTGCCTGCCGGGACAGGTTGAGCAGTCGGGGCGTGGCCGCCTCCCAACTGCCGTTCAGCGCGTAATAGTCGGCTAGGCGAGCGACCAGGCTCTCTTCGTAGCTGTCGGAGAGGAATTGGTCGAACTGGGAGCGGGTCTGCCGCGCCAGGAAGAGGGCCACCAACACCGCGCCCAACGCGCCGACGAAGAGGAAGGCCAGGGTCAACTTAAAAGCCAGTGTGCGTTTCATAACAGCTTTGATGGGACACAGATTTTGTGTCCGAGTCATCCCTCCGGAGCCAGACGGTAGCCGATGCCGTAGACGGTTTCGACGTAGCGCGGGTGGCGCGGGTCGGGTTCGATTTTGCTGCGCAGGTTGCGGATGTGGACGTCTATGGTGCGCTCGTAGCCTTCGTAGGTGTCGCCCTGCACCCGGTCCAGCAGTTCCAGGCGGGTGAAGGCGCGGCCGGGGCTGCCCATCAGCGCCGCCAGGATGTCGAATTCGGACGGGGTGAGGTCTACGTTTTGCCCGGCGACTTTGAGATAACGGCCGTTTCTATCCAACATCAATTCCCCCACCCGCAGCACCGGGGCGGCCGGGCTTTCCTGGTTGAAGCGACGCAGCACGGCGCGAATCCGCGCCGCCAGGATGCGCATACTGAACGGCTTGGCGATGTAGTCGTCCGCCCCCAATTCCAGCCCTAACAAGGTGTCGGTCTCTTCGATTTTGGCCGTCAGGAGGATGATCGGGGTCGGCCGTTCCCGCCGGTGGAGGCGCATAAATTCGTAGCCATCCATCTCTGGCATCATGATGTCCAGCAGGATCAGGTCGGGTTGTTCTTCACGGGCCAGGAAGAGGGCGTCGCGGCCGTTAACGGCCGTTGCCACCCGAAACCCCTCCTGCGTCAGATACGCCTTCACCAGCGTCCGCAGCCGTTCGTTGTCGTCTACCACCAGGATGGTTTTAGTCATAGTCGAGTAGTCTTTTAGTCTTGTAGTCGGATGGTCTTGTAGTCGAGTAGTCTTGTAGTCGAGTAGTCCGCCGCCAGACGATCCGACTACCAGACTATCCGACTAACGACTACTCGACTAACGACTACAAGACTACCAGACTACTATTAAGAAATTGTATGGGAAATGTTAAGGGGATGGCAATTCGTTTATTCATTTGCGTGGGAGGGAGGGGCTGGAATTATGAAGATTGTTCACAGAATCGCCCGTATACTTTATAATCTTTTGAGTATTGATTGAAATACAAAACAATCTTGAGAAAAAGGGGCGATTTATGCTAATATATCCATACGTGAACGAGCTTGACGAAGTAGACGTGGCAATTTTAGAGGCGGTGCAGGAAAACGGCCGTATCAGCAACGTGGAGCTATCCCAAACCATCAACCTCTCCCCCCCGGCCACCCATGCGCGGGTCAAACGGCTGACGGAACAGGGCTTCATCCGCCAATACACCGCCCTGCTAGACAAAAGCAAGCTGGGCTACGACATGACCTGCTTCATCCATGTCACCCTGCAACTGCACCAGATGGAAGGATTAGACACCTTTCGCGCCCGCGTCAACCAGATGCCCGAAGTGCTAGAATGCCATCACGTCACCGGCGAACATGATTACCTGCTCAAAGTCGTCGTGCGCAACCGCGCCGACCTGGAGCGCTTCGTCGTCAAGGAGCTAACCCCGATCACCGGCGTCGCCCGCATCTACACCAGCCTCGTCCTCACCGAAATCAAGTCCACCACGATTTTACCGATACGAAGAGTAGAGATTGGAGAGTAGAGATTAGAGATTGGAGATTGTGACGAATCTCCAATCTCTAATCTCCAATCTCCCAAAAAGGAGCATTTATGACCAATTCCCACATCCCACCGAAGACCATGGGCCAGCAGTTCGGCCGGCGTTCCTGGGCTGAACCCTGGAAGATCAAAATGGTCGAACCGATTAAGATGATCGGCCGCGAAGAGCGGCAAAAGGCGCTGGACGAGGCCGGTTACAACACCTTCCTCCTCCGCTCCGAAGACGTTTACATTGACCTGCTCACCGACAGCGGAACCAGCGCCATGAGCGACCGCCAATGGGCGGGCATGATGCTCGGCGACGAAGCCTATGCCGGCAGCCGCAACTTCTACAATTTAGAATCGGCCATCCAGACCTATTACGGCTACCGCTACATCGTACCCACCCACCAGGGGCGCGGCGCGGAGCATCTCATCAGCAAGGCGTTGATCCGGCCGGGCCACGTCATCCCCGGCAATATGTACTTCACCACCACCCGGCTCCATCAAGAATTGGCCGGGGGCACATTCGTGGATGTGATCATTGACGAGGCCCACGACCCGGCCGATCTCCACCCCTTCAAAGGCAACGTAGACCTGTACAAGCTGGAAGCGCTCATCGCCCGCGTCGGCGCGGAGAACATCCCCTACGTCAGTCTGGCCGGGACGGTGAACATGGCGGGCGGGCAGCCGGTGAGCATGGCCAACGTGCGCGAATTGCGCGAATTGTGCGACCGGCACGGCATCCGCCTTTACCTGGACGCCACCCGCATGGTGGAAAATGCCCTCTTCATCCAGGAGCGCGAGGAAGGGTACGCCGATAAATCCATCGCCGCCATCCTCAAGGAGTTTTGCGATTACACCGATGGGGCCTGGATGAGCGCCAAGAAGGACAATCTGGTCAACATCGGCGGCTGGCTGGCGGTCAATCATGAAGACGTGTTTGAGGCGGCGAGTAATATGGTGGTGGTCTACGAAGGGCTGCACACCTATGGCGGCATGGCCGGCCGCGACATGGAAGCGGTGGCTATCGGTATCGTCGAATCGGTGCAGGATGACCATGTGCGGTCGCGGGTGGGGCAGGTGCGCTACCTGGGCGATCTACTGACGGAGTGGGGCATCCCGATTGTGCAGCCGGTGGGCGGCCACGCCATCTTCCTGGACGCCAAACGCTTCTACCCCGACATGCCCCAGGACCATTTCCCGGCGCAGACATTGGCCGCCGAACTGTACCTGGATTCCGGGGTGCGCAGCATGGAGCGGGGCATCGCCAGCGCCGGCCGCGACGCCGAAACCGGTGAAAATCGTTATCCCAAACTGGAACTGACCCGGCTGACCATCCCGCGCCGCGTCTACACCCAGGCCCACATGGACGTGATCGCCGAATCGGTGAAAGCGGTCTACGACAAGCGGGGCGAGACGCGCGGCTTGAAGATGGTCTACGAACCAAAATACCTGCGCTTCTTCCAGGCGCGATTTGCCCGATTGTAAGAACCCTCTCCCCAACCCTCTCCCAAAGGGAGAGGGGGCAGGCTCCCTCCCCCTCCGGGGGAGGGCCGGGGTGGGGGAACC
>CAYONK010000466.1:2070-4222 GCA_964405285.1 uncultured Ardenticatenaceae bacterium | reverse complement strand
GCTTCGCATTGGGCGCGGCGTTCGTTGTAGGCGGAGTCTACCAGGCCGCGTCGGGTGGCGGTGTCGAGGATGACAACGGCCGTTCGCGGCGGCAGCGGCGCCAGTTGTGTTTCCAACGAACGGCAATCAATCAGCAAGGCGTGGCCCGCCTTCCCGGCGGCCGAGATCATCTGGTCCATGATGCCGCAGTTGACCCCCACCCATTGATTCTCCGCTTTTTGCGCCAGCCGGGCCATCTGCGCCGGTTCCCAGGGGAAGCCGGAGACAGCGGCGAAGGCCCGCGCCGTCGCCAATTCCAACGCCGCTGAGGAAGATAATCCGGCCCCAACGGGAATGTCCCCGGCGCAGACGCCTTCCCAGCCCTGTAATGGCAGCCCGGCCTCTTGCAGCGCCCAGGCCACCCCTTTGACGTATTCTGTCCAGCCGCCATCGCTGTGCTGGAAGTCGTCGAGGGTGAAATCAGCCACAGGTTGCAAATCTAAGGAGTGGAGCAGCACGCGCCGGTCGTCGCGCGGGCGCAGGGCGATCCAGATGGCCCGGTCAATGGCCATCGGCAGGACAAAGCCATCGTTGTAGTCGGTGTGTTCGCCGATGAGATTGACCCGACCGGGGGCGCGGATGGTGAGAAACGGCCGTTCGCCAAACCGCTCCACAAAGGCGGCCGTCACTTTTTCGTTGAGATTATTCATAGTGGTACTTGCAGGCAATGATGATGATGTCTTCGTCTGTCACTTTGTACACTAGGCGATGTTCCTGATTGATGCGGCGTGACCAATATCCGCTCAGTTCGTGACGAAGTGGTTCTGGCTTGCCCAGGCCGGTAAACGGGCTGCGCTGCACGTCTTTGATAAGCTGAACGATTTTGTTGTGCAGCTTTTTATCGCGGGCAGCCCATTCGGTGAAATCGGTAAATGCGTTGGCCTCGAAGATGACGCGCTTCATCAGTATCTCGTGATGTCAACTTCGATGAGATTTCGGCCATGTTCAATGTCGTCAATGGCTTCTAGCAATCGTTTTTTGTTGGCTTCGGAGCGCAAAAGATAGCTGGTTTCGTCCACTTCTGTGACAACAATTTCAATGTCGCGGTCTTGAAAGAGCATCTTTAGCGATTCGAGAAAGCGTGTGTCGAGTTCTTCAGCTTTAAGGCGGTAAACGGTTTGCATGTTTTTCGCTCCTTGCCTGAGCGTCAAGGGGTGATAGGCCGATATTGTCAGAAAGCCATTATACCGGGTTGATCGCCTCTTTCACAACCGCCACCTCACGGCCGTTTACCGTCACCACCCGCTCCCCCACCTCAGCCGACAAGGGGCCGTCAGTGAAGTTGAGCAGGATGGTGTACGCGCCGCGCCGCGCCGCCAGCAAGCCGGGAGGCAGAAGGGCGATGCGCTCGATGCCCAACTGCCCGGCCAGATGGGTCAGCAGCGCCCCCGCCTGATCGCCGGTGGGATAGAAGCCGAGGTAGAGACAACGGCCGTTTCCCACCCCATGCTCTGTCAAAGCTGTCCCAGACCCGTCGGCGTAGGCGGCCAATGGTTCGGCCGTTTCCGGGGTCAGCGTTTCCACCCAATAGGTCGCCGGGCCGGACAGTCCGGGGATTTGCGTCCGCAGTTCCAGGCCGCTGGAAAGGGGCAGCGAGCGCCAGGTCGTCACCGTTGCCCCGACTAAATCGCGTAGCGCGCCGGGTAAGGGTAAATCGGTGACCCGGTTGTCGGGCAGTTTGAAGCCGGAGCGCGCGCCGAGCAGCAGGGTTCCGCCGTTGTGGACGTAGTGGTGGAGGGAAACGGCCGTTGTCTCATCCGCCAGGTGCAGCGTTGGGGCGATCACCAATTTGTAGCCGCTCAAATCTGCCTGGAGGGGCAGCAGTTTCACCGGAATGCCCAACCGCTGCAAAGCGTGATAATAGGCGAAGATGTGGCGCAAATAATCAAAATCGCGCCGGTGGGGGGACATCTCCAGCGCCCATAAATCGTCGAAGCTGAAGAGGATGGCGACCTCGGCCGTCAGCGGCGCGGCGCTGATTTCGTCCAGCAGCGCCTTCTCCTGGGCCAACTTCACCTGCTCGAAGTAGCCCACATCGGCCACGCCATCGTGGCGCAGCAGGCCGGAATGGTACTGCTCTTGGGCCAGCAGCGCCGCCCGCCAGCGGAAGTAG